>CALAZX010000200.1 GCA_937926555.1 uncultured Negativicutes bacterium
ATCCCTCCAGGATCTGCCATATTTTATCCATACCGTCCCGACCCGTCTCTCTGCCTGCCGGCTGGGCCCGGAAAAATCTGACTAGTCAGTCAGAGTTCGACCAAAAAATAACCCTCCTTTCGGGACGTCTTGCCGTACACTTTCATATTTTCAGTTTTATATACATATAGCATAGCAGTGAAATATGGGTTTGTAAACTCCCATCTCCCAGGAAAAGTTTATTGCCATTAATTGCTGCCGCCAATCCTGCCAAAGTTGCGGGCGGAATAGAAAAAAGGTCTCCCCCGTGGAAGGAGAGACCGTCTCATAGAATCATATATCCTGTACAGCTTTTCATGGAATCACAGTAGTCCGTGGCTCCGCAGATACTCGCCGGCCACCTGCCGCGCGGGGATCTTCTCCACCTTCACCCGGTAGTTCATCTCCGCCATCTCGGCATCGGTGATCTTTCCGGCCAGGGTGTTGAGGATGGGCGCCAGCTCGGGGTACTTCTCCAATGTATCTTTCCGCAGCAGGGGTGCTCCCTGGTAGGGCGGGAAGAGATGCCTGTCATCCGCCAGCACCGCCAGATGGTACTGCCGGATCTCGCTGTCCGTGGAGTACACCTCGATGATCTGGACGTCGTCCTTCAGCAGGGCCTCGTATTTCAGGGAAGGCTCCATGGTGGCCACGTCCAGCTCCAGGCCGTAGACCCGGCGCAGTCCCCGGCCGCCGTCGGCACGGTCCTCGAACTCCAGGGAGAAGCCCGCCCGGGAACGGTCCTCCACCCGCACCAGGTCGGAGATGTCCTTCAGCGCGTATTTATGGGCGAAGTTGCTCCGCACCGCGATGGCATAGGTGTTCTCGTAGGCCATGGGCTCCAGCAGCACCAGGTTGTCCTGCTTCAGGATGCCCTCCCGGGCCAGCTCGTACACCTGCCGCGGGTCCGTGGAGGTGACGGTCTCCCCTTTCAGGAGGCTGGAGGTGATGGTGCCGGTGAACTCCGGATAGATGTCGATGTCGCCGGACTTCAGCGCCTCATAGAGGAAGCTGGTCTTGCCGAAGTTGGGGCGCAGCTTCACATGGATGTCGGATTTCCCCTCGATGAGGAGTTTGTACATATTGATGAGGATCTCCGGCTCCGGTCCCAGCTTTCCCGCCACCACGACGGTGCGCCGCTCCGGGATGAGCCCGCCCAGACCTCCGAAACTGCTCATGCTGCCGGCAGGTACCAGGGCAACCCCTGTGGCCAGCACCACCGCCAGGAAGACGGCGGCCACTTTCCTGGCCGACAGCCGCTCCAGGGCCTTCACCACATAGTTGAAGACCACCGCCAGCAGTGCCGCGCTGAGAGCGCCCAGCAGGATCAGGGAGGAGTCGTTCCGGTCAATGCCCAGCAGGATGAAAGAACCCAGGCCCCCGGCGCCGATGAGGGCCGCCAGGGTGGCGGTGCCGATGATCATCACGGCGGCGGTGCGGATGCCCGCCACGATCACCGGCATGGCCAGGGCCAGCCGGTAGATGCGGAGCTTCTCCAGGTCCGTCATGCCGAAGGCCTCCGCCGCCTCCTCCAGCTCCGGGTCAATCTGCCGGAAGCCGGTGACCGTGTTCTGCAGCACCGGGAAGATGCCGTAGAGGGTCAGGGCCGTGATGGCCGGCACCCGTCCGATGCCCATGAAGGGGATGAACAGGCCCAGGAGAGCCAGGGAGGGGATGGTCTGGAAGATGCCCGTCAGCTGCAGCACCCCTTCGGTGAGACGCCGGTGACGGATTACCAGCAGGGCCAGGGGGATGGCGATGACCACCGCCAGGATCAGGGCCGTCAGAGATATCTCCAGATGCTCCAGCAGCGCCGCGGCCCACTGGGCCTGCCGTGCCTGGAATACCGCAATCAGTCCGCTCATAACAGGTCCTCGCTTTCAAACAGCTTCCGCACGAAGGCGTCGGCGGGCCGCTTCAGGATGTCCGCCGGCGTGTCCACCTGGACCACCCGCCCGTTCTCCACGATGCCGATGCGGTCCGCCAGCAGCATGGCCTCCCGCATGTCGTGGGTGACGAAGGCCACCGTCATCTCCAGCTCCTCATGGAGGAACCGGATCAGCTTCTGCAGGTCACGCCGGATGATGGGATCCAGGGCGGAGAATGGCTCGTCCATCAGAAGGAGCCGGGGCTTGGTGATGATGGCCCTCAGAATGCCCACACGCTGCTTCTCGCCGCCGGAAAGCTGCCGGGGGTATCTGTCATAGTAGACGGCGGGATCGAGGCCCACAAGGGCCAGGAGACGCTTCGCCTCCTTCTCCGTCTCCCCCTTGTCCCACTCCTTCAACCCGGGGATGAGCCCGATGTTCTCCCCCACCGTCAGGTTGGGGAAGAGGGCCCCCTGCTGCAGCACGTACCCGATGTTCAGCCGCAGCTCCCGCAGGTCCCAGTCCGTCAGCTTCTTCTCCTGGAAGAGGATCTCCCCGGAGTCCGGCTCCACCAGACGGTTCATCATCTTGAGAATGGTGGTCTTCCCCGCGCCGGACATCCCCACCAGCACGAAGAACTCACCGCACTCCACGGTCAGGAGCAAATCCCTGAGAATGTCCCTGCCGCAACACGTCTTATCCACATTTCTGAACTCGGTCACCGGCTATCATACGCTCCGCCACTCG
>CALAZX010000201.1 GCA_937926555.1 uncultured Negativicutes bacterium
GGACAGCTGGTTGGGCATACGCTGGTCCATGCCTTTCAGACCTACCAGGTCCAGCATCTCCAGCACTTTCTCCTTGATCTCGGCCTTGCCCATCTTCTTGTTCTCCAGGCCGTAGGCCACGTTGTCGAACACGTTGTAATGGGGGAAGAGCGCGTAGCTCTGGAACACCATGGAGGAGTCCCGCTTGTCCGGGGTCAGGTCGTTGATGCGCTCGCCGTCCAGCAGGATCTCGCCGTCGGAGATGGACTCGAAGCCGGCCACCATGCGCAGCGTGGTGGTCTTGCCGCAGCCGGACGGTCCCAGCAGGGTCACGAACTCGCCGCTGCGGATGTCCACGTTGATGTGGTCCACCGCGGTGAACATGCCGGTGCCCTCATGGGTGATATATTCTTTGGTCAGGTTTTTCAGTTGAATGCTCGCTTGTTTTGCCATTGTTCTTTATTCCTCTCAGATATGTTCCGTCAAATATTTTCCATCGTCTCTTTGGAAGAGCCCAGCCGGCTCAGCAGGATCTTGATCAGGATGATCGCCACGTACACGATCACGATCAGGATGGTGGAGAAAGCGGAAGCAACGCCGAACTGGTTGTCTTCCACCTGGTCCAGGATCAGCACCGTCAGCAGGCTGTAGTTGGCGCTCACCAGGAAGATGACCGCACTGATGGATGTCATGCTGCGGATGAAGGAGTAGACCAGACCGCCGAAGAAAGCGCTCTTGATCAGGGGCAGCGTCACCGTGGTGAATACCCGGGTGGCGTTGGAGCCCAGGTCAGCAGCGGCCTCCTCGATGCCGGGGTCGATCTGCTGCAGGGAGGATACGCCCGCCCGGATGCCGATAGGCAGGGACCGGATGACGAAAGCGGCGATGAGGATCATGGCCGTTCCCGTGATCTGGATGGGAGGCGTATTGAAAGTCAGGATGTAGCCGATACCGATAACCGTACCGGGAACGGCGATGCTCAGCAGGGACGAGAAGTTGATGAAGCCCCGGCCGATGAAGTTCTTGCGTACCACCAGGTAGGCCACGATCATGCCGAGGATACCGGCGATGGGGGTGGCGATGATGGACAGCAGCGTGGTGTCCCGGATGGCGTCCAGGCCCACGTCATAGGCGTACCGGTAATGGTCCAGTGTCAGCCCGTAGTCGACGCCCCACATCTTGATGAAGGAGGCGATAGGAATCAGGATATAGATGGACAGCACCACGGCGGTGATCAGGAAGCAGAAGCCCGCTACCGGATAGACAATGGACTTGTCGCTGATCATGGTCCGCTCACGGGAGGCTTTGCCCAGCACCGTCACATAAGTCTTCTTCTCCACCCAGTACTTGGACAGGACGAAGAGGATGATCGCGATATCCAGCAGCACCACCGCGATGGCCGCACCGCCCTGGATGTCGTAGCTGCCGATGGCCTGCAGGTAGATCTGGGTGGCCAGCGTGGAGAAGTTGCCGCCGATGGCCATGGGGTTCGCGAAGTCAGCTACGGACTTGATGAACACCAGCAGGAAGGCGTTGGCGATACCGGGGCGCACCAGGGGCACCGTCACGGTCTTGAACGTACGCCATTTGGAAGATCCCAGGTCACGGGCCGCATCCTCGATGGACGGGTCGATGGACCGCAGCATACCTGCCAGCAGCAGGAACGCCACCGGGAAGTAGGAGATCGTCTGTACGAAAATCAGGCCCTTGAGGCCGTAGATGTTGGTGTCCTGCCAGCCCAGCAGACCGTAGGTGATGAGACCACGGCTGCCGAAGAGCATGATGATGGACAGGGCCACCGAGAAAGGCGGAGATACCATAGGCAGCAGCGCCATCAGATTGAACAGTTTCTTGCCTCTCATCTTCAGATGGGAGGAGCAGTAGGCGAACAGGAAACCGATGCAGGTCGCCAGCACGCTGACCACAACAGCCAGGAACAGGGTGTTCGTCAGGGCCTTGTAGGTCTCTCCCATGGTGATGATGTTCCGGTAGGCCTGGAAGGAGAACGTCCCGTCATTGCCTATCAGACTCTGTTTCACAACTTCCAGCAACGGCCATACCACGAAAACGAACAGGGACAGGATCATGCCCACCGATACCAGGGCGATCACCGGGTCCTTGAAGGTGTTTCTTGTAATGCGTAACTGGTTCACAACATAATTTCTAAACTTTTCCACACCAAAATCCTCCGCTCTGTCTAAAAACAGATAATTTTTCACAATTTATCATGTTCATATTACAGTTTTGAAACTATGCCGTCAAGGTATTTTTGAAAAATGATAGTCTTTATAACATTTCACCCTGTTTTATTTACAAAAAAGCGGATTTCTGTTTAATTTTCCTGTATCACGGACAATTTTGAAACAGATTTTTTGACGAAACCGTGAAATTGTACTATCCTAAAAAAAGATTACAAGGAGGTCCGTCTATGGAAACGATAACCACTCAGACCACATGCCTGCCGCTGCTCCGCAGCAGCTACCAGCATCTGACAAAGTCGGAACAGAAGATCGCCGACTATATCATGTCTTCCCCGGCCAGTGTCATGCACATGACCATCAACGAGCTGGCGGAGACCTGCACCAGTGCGGAAGCAACCGTCTTCCGCTTCTGCCACAAACTGGGATTCTCCGGCTTCCAGGCCCTGAAACAGGCCCTGGCCGGCGACCTGTTCTCCCCCATCGAATCCGTGAACCAGGAGTTCGACGCGGAGGATACACCGGCCGACGTGACCCAGAAAGTCTTCCAGAACATCATCGATGCTCTCCAGGAGACGTCCCGCATGCTGAACTACGACGACCTGGAGCGGGCCATCGACCTGATCGCCCACGCCGACCGGATCGAGGCCTACGGCTACGGCGGCTCCGGCATCATTGCCCGGGACATCGAGCACCGTTTCATGCGGTTCGGCATCCAGATCCACGCCTACACCGACCCCCACATGCAGATCGCCTCCGCGTCCCTGCTGAAGGAGAACGACGTGGTCATCGCCATCTCCCACACCGGCGCCAGCATCGACCTGCTGAAGACACTGGCCGTGGCCAAGGAGAACAAGGCCACCATCATCGTCATCACCAGCTACATGAAATCCCCCGCCGCCGAGATGGCGGACATCGTCCTCACCGGCATCGCCCGTGAGACCAGCTACCGTTCCGAGGCCATGGCCTCCCGCCTGGTCCACCTGGGCATCGTGGACACCCTCTACTCCGGCATCATGCTGAAGAAGATGGATTCCTTCGTGGACAACATGGCGAAAGTCCGTTCCGCCATCGCCCGGGAGAAACTGTAAAAGAAGAACAGAATATCGGAAAAAGAAAGAACCCCGCACAGCCAGGTGCAGGGTTCTTTTTTATGCCATCCTCCGGATCGCGCCGCCAGCAAAAAATCCCCCATACCATAACGGTACGGGGGATTCTCATATTCAGATCTTATCTTTTTCCGAATAATGAAGCTTATTCCACGGTGACGGATTTCGCCAGGTTTCTGGGTTTGTCCACGTCACAGCCGCGGGTCAGGGCCGCATAGTAGGCCAGCAGCTGCAGCGGCAGTACTGCCAGCAGCGGTGCCAGGAACTTGTCGGTCTTGGGGATGTAGATGACATGGTCAGCCACTTTGTCGATATCCTGGTCCCCTTCCTGGGCGATGGCGATGACAACCGCCTCGCGGGCCTTCACCTCTTTCAGGTTGCTGATGGTCTTGGGGTACACGTCCTCCTGGGTTGCCAGGACGATGACGGGCACGCCGTCCACAATCAGCGCCAGGGTGCCGTGTTTCAGCTCGCCGGCGGCATAGGCCTCGGCGTGGATGTAGGAGATCTCCTTCAGCTTCAGCGCGCCTTCCAGGGCCACGAAGTAGTCCAGGCTGCGTCCCAGGAAGAAGGCGTCCTCGCAGGCGCCGTATTTGGTGGCGAAGACTTTCACCTGGTCCACGTTCTCCAGCATGGAGTGGATCTGCTCGGGCAGCGCACGCATATCCCGGGTCAGGGTCTGGGCCAGCTCGCGCTCCAGGGTGCCGCGGAGGTTGCCCACATAGATGCCCAGCATCAGCATGACGATCAGCTGGGTGGTGTACGCTTTGGTGGATGCCACCGCGATCTCGGGGCCGGCATAGGTGTAAATCACCTGGTCCGCCTCACGGGCCACGGAGGAGCCTACCACGTTGGTCACGCCCAGGGTCTTGGCGCCCAGACGTTTGGCCTCGCGCAGTGCCGCCAGAGTGTCGCTGGTCTCGCCGGACTGGCTCACCACGATCATCAGGCAGCTGGAGTCGATCAGCGGATCGCGGTAGCGGAACTCGCTGGCGATGTCCGTCTCCACGGGGATACGGGCGAATTTCTCCAGATAGTACTTGCCCACCATGCCCGCATGGTATGCGGTGCCGCAGGCTACGATATAGATTTTCCTGATGCCGGCGAAGTCGGCTTTGGTCCAGTTCAGTTCGGGGAAGGTGATGACGCCTTCCTCTTTGCCCAGACGGCCCCGCATGGTCTCGCGGATGGCTTTGGGCTGCTCATAGATCTCTTTCAGCATGAAGTGCTCGAAACCGCCCTTCTCGGCAGCCTCGGCGTTCCAGTTCACGTTGAAGACTTCTTTCTTGATGGGATTCCCGTTGATGTCCTCCACTCTCACGCCGTCAGCGGTGACGATGGCGATCTCGCCGTCTTTCATGATGAAAGTGCGGCGGGTGTGGGCGATGATGGCCGGGATGTCGGAGGCGATGAAGTTCTCGCCGTTGCCCAGGCCCACTACCAGCGGGTTGTCCTTCTTGGTGCAGATCAGCTTGTCCGGCTCCTTGGCGCACATGAACACCAGGGAGTAGGAGCCTTCCACATGGCGCAGGACTTTCTTCACGGTGCTCTCGAAGCTGCCGTCATAGAGGTCCGCCATCAGATGAGCCACCACTTCCGTGTCCGTCTCGGACATGAAATGATGACCTTTGGCCATCAGCTGCTCTTTCAGTTCGATGTAGTTCTCGATGATGCCGTTGTGCACCACCACGAAATCCCCGCTCTCATCCGCATGGGGATGCGCGTTGGAGTCGGACGGTCTGCCGTGGGTTGCCCAACGGGTGTGACCGATGCCCATGCAGCCCTTGGGCTCATGGCCTTTGATCTTGTCGCGGAGAGACTGCAGGCGTCCCACACATTTCTCCACGTCGATTTTGCCATCCTCATAGATGGCGATACCGGCGGAGTCATACCCCCGGTATTCCAGTTTGCTCATCCCGTCCAGCAGAATGGGACAAGCCTGTCTCTTGCCGATATATCCTACGATACCACACATATAGTTGTATCCTCCTGTATTTTATTGCCAGGTTCTGCCCGTCCCATCTTTTCCCTCCGGCATTACTGCCGGGCTTTGTAATGGGGCTTATGGTCCGCAGCTGACCAAGAGGTACCCGCTGACTTATCGATTAGCCTCTTCCTCGTCTGCCGCCGGATGACGGCACATGCGCTCCTTGCCTTGTTCCTCCTGCCCTCCTTCTCATCCTGTAATCAAAACAAAGCGCCGTGCAGGACTGGCCACCCACACGGCACCTGATCTTTCTCATCAATTCTACTATATTTCCCTGATTCGGTCAAATATGACCATTTCAGGATTGACTACACTATTTCGGAAATTTCCCGGGAAATCTCAGCCCAGCTCCGCTGCCACCACTTCGGCGATGGCGTTGGCGATCTGCTCCAGCTCAACCTGGTTGGGACCTTCCGCCATGATGCGGATCAGCGGCTCGGTACCGGAAGCGCGGACCAGGATCTGGCCGTTGTCGCCCATCTCCTCGGTGTACTTGGCGATGACGGCGCGGATGGCCTCGTTCTCCTCCCAGCCGTCCTTGTTCTTCACCCGCACGTTCAGCAGGGTCTGGGGATATTTCTTCATCAGCTTGCCCAGCTCGGACAGGCGCTTGTTGTTCTGCACCATGGCACAGAGCAGCTGCACGGCGGTGAGGATGCCGTCGCCGGTCTTGGCGAACTCGGAGAAGATGATGTGGCCGGACTGCTCGCCGCCCAGATTGTAGCCGTGTTTCAGCATCTCTTCCAGCACGTAGCGGTCGCCCACCTTGGTCTTCACGGTCTGGCCGCCCATCTCGCGGAAGGCCTTGTGGAGACCGATATTGCTCATGACAGTGACAACCAGCATGTTGTCCTTCAGTTTCTTCTTGCGCATCAGCTCCTGGGCGCAGATCAGCATCATCTGGTCGCCGTCCAGGACTTCGCCTTTCTCGTTTACCGCCAGGCAGCGGTCGGCGTCGCCGTCATTGGCGATACCCACGTCGGCGCCGTACTCCATCACTTTCAGCTGCAGGGCGTCCAGATGGGTGGAGCCGCAGCCGCGGTTGATGTTGATGCCGTTGGGCTCGTCGAAGATAGGCATCACTTCGGCGCCCAGCATACTCAGGATCAGCGGCGCGATCTTGCTGTTGGCGCCGTTGGAGCAGTCCATCACAACTTTCAGGCCGTTAAGCTTGCAGGGAGCACTCTTCACGATATGCTCCACATACAGCGCGTCCAGACCCTTCTCCCGGATCACACGGCCCACGGAGGAACCGCTGGGAGCCTGGCTGTAGTCGATGGGAGCGTTCACCAGCTCCTCGATCTCGTCCTCCACCGCGTCCGGCAGCTTGTAGCCGTTATGGGCGAAGAATTTGATGCCGTTGTCCTCGAAGGGATTGTGGGATGCGGAAATCACCACGCCTGCGTTGGCTTTCACCTTCTCGGTGAGGAAAGACACCGCCGGGGTGCAGATCACTCCCAGCAGATGGGCGTTGCCGCCTGCGCTGCAGATGCCTGCCGCCAGGGCGGATTCCAGCATGGTGCCGGAAAGACGGGTGTCCCGTCCGATGATTATTTTCGGTGTGGCGGTCTCCCGTCCGAAATACTGCGCTGCCGCCCGTCCCAGCTTGAATGCCAGCTCGGGAGTCAGCTGCGTGTTGGCCGTGCCTCTCACACCGTCAGTTCCAAATAAACGTGCCATGCGATAACCTCCAGTTAAAGCTCTTTTTGGTTGAAGCTCTTTTTTTCTGTATCTTTGTAATTATACTCTCTCCCCGTCAGTTATGCAAGGGAGGAAGTATGTATTCCGCAGACTCCCGCCACTTCTCCTTTAATGTTGGAAAACAGAAAAACCTCTCTTTTCCCGCCGCCGCTCCCTACTGCTCCGGAAGAAAATATGGTATGATAATAGGAAATAACGTCTTTCCGTATTGTCAGTCGTGTGGTCAATCGAGGTGCTCTTATGGAACTTCTGTTCATGCTGTTGGGAAATGTCTGCATCACCACCATGATCGCCTACCTGCTGGGACGCAGCAGGACGGTGCAGCGCTGGATGCTGTCGCCGCCCACCTGGCAGGCCGGCATCTTCTTCACCCTGGTGTTCTCCGCCCTGTCCATCGTCTCCTCCTATTACGGGACGAGGATCAGCGGCGCCCTGGCCAGCACCCGCATCGTGGGCACCCTCATGGGCGGCATCATCGGCGGTCCCTATGTGGGCCTGGCGGTAGGTCTCCTGGGAGGACTCCACCGGTACAGCCTGGGCGGCTTCACTGCGGTGAGCTGCGGCTTCGCCACGGCCCTGGCGGGTCTCATGGCCGGTCTGGTCCGCTCCCGCTACACCTTCAGCGAGATGAGCTGGAAGACAGCTGCCCTCATCGCCCTTATGGCGGAAGTGATGCAGAAGGGGCTGACCCTGATTTTCGCCAAGCCTTTCGAACAGGCCTGGGCCTTCGAGAAAGTGGCGGCCATCCCCACCACCTGCGTCACCATCATCGGCACGGTGCTCTTCCTCCTCATCATGAAGGATATGCACAGGCAGTCCGCCATGGCGGGGGCCGAAGCGGCGCAGAAGGCGCTGGGCATCGCCACGGAATCCATGCCCTACCTGCGCAAGGGACTGACCCCGGAATCCGCCCAGAAGACGGCGGAGCTGATTGTGCAGATCTCCGGCGCGGCGGCGGTGGCCATCACCGACACGGAGACCGTGCTGGGCTACGCCGGTGTCCCCTCGGAAGGACACCAGACAGGTCTCCATCTCCGCTTCCCCATCACCTACCAGGTGCTGAAGACGGGGCGGACCCTGACCTTCTCCGGTGACCACGGCTGCGGCAATCAGGACTGTCCCC
>CALAZX010000202.1 GCA_937926555.1 uncultured Negativicutes bacterium
GGTCTAGAACTGACAGCATCTCCATTTTCTCATCGTGCTCAAACTGGTCAGGCATCATACGGACCACCTGTCGGTCCACCACAATCCGGAACGGTTCCATCAGATCCGAAGCCAGGTTGAAAGAATTGAACATGTTGTCATGGAAAATCCCAATTTGTGTCAGGTAACCGCTGCTGACAATCTCCCTGTTAAAAGTGGAGAGAATCAATGTATACCCGTAGTTCAATGCGGCATTAATCGAATTCTCCGCACTCCGTGAGAAATCTTTCCCGAACATAGCGTTGAAATAGACCTTGGCAGCATGCCCTTCCCGATTAGTGCTGTCCCCAAGTTGGATTTCATCAAGATATGACGTCAGAAGCATACACTCCTCTTCTTTCCCCAAATCCTGAAGAAAATCTCGCTGATTCCTGATTTTCTCCGACACAATCTCCGTCCAGACACTTTTTTTGACAAACTCAGTCCACTCCATCTGCTTCCGGATTTTGAGACTGCAGTCATGACTGCCGTAGTACCCAATCAGTTCGGACGATGGATTGCGCTTCTCATCACAGAAAACAACTTTGATCTTGTGCTTGGTCAATTCCGCCAACAGACTGGTAGTGAGTGAGACTGCTGTTGACTCAATCAGCAGCAGTCCAATCTCACTGAGATGAATCCGGCTGACCTTTTCCTGCCTGATTACCAGATAATTCATCCTGTAATCCAACTTAGCACTGTTGGCGATGACCACCGTACGCCAGCTCATCTTTACGGCCGTTTCTTGCAAGTAAGCAAATCAACTTTTGTTTCGAAAAGACCGGTGACAGATTGATGCACCAACAGGCTTTCTTCTCCTTTATTCAGCTCCATATTGTGAGTTAGTTTGCCAACTTGACCCTTGCCACCAATAAGTCGTAAATCTGCAGTCAGCGGATTGCATCTGAACAAATTTAAAATCTCATTTAAAACCAGACACTGCTCTTCCACACAAAGATTGGTGAATTTTTCCATACCGGATTTCAATGTTTCATATTGATTGGATGTTCTTTTAGCATAGATGCTATTCTCCAACTTATCCACCAACAATTTATACAACTCAATATTATTGTTCGTTGTAATTTCATCATGCATCGTAAGCTGCAAGAGTTCTTTTTTGTTGGAACGTTTTTTATTTCTCTCAATATACTTTTCAACTTTTTTTAAATACCGTTCCATCTCTTCGGGTACAATCAGTTGTGCATCGCCTTGAAAAAGAAGTGACTTTTGACTCCGACCAGTCAAACGCATAGGGAACCCTTTGATTTTAAGCAATGCATTCTTTTTTATTCCAGTTTTAATTATTTCGGGATTCTCAAGGCCAAATTCTGAACGACAATAGTCGAGCAAAATCACTTCATTTTTTTTGATTTCCGAAGCCAATAATAATGGTACGCCAACAATATATCTCTGTAGTTCACCATTTTTATCCTCAGCTTCTACCAATGCGAAATTTTTCGTTGTAATACTTTTGTAGCCGCCATATTTCAATACATCCATTCCTTTTTTTATAGAAACGGCTGCGTTATCTTTTCTGCTTACAATATTCTGGTCAAAAAAACCGCCGTTTTGCCCAGATTTGCTTTCTCTTTCCTGTCGCGTGCAGATGATATCATTTTTAACCATTGTTTTTCTAACAACTGCCATGGAGCCATTCTTCCCTTTTCTCCAGGCGACATATTTCACTTTTCCATCCTTTCCTCTCCGCACAATATAATGACTGAACATAGCATTCAAACTGTATTCCGTATTCCGATTCTCCTTCAACCACCGTAGCGGATTGCTTGTGAATTTCTCATGATAGACGTTCCCGACCACTACGTTGAGGTAAGCGTCTTTTGCATGATGCAGATCATTCAATGATCTTACTTTTACAACATCCAGCGGATCTTTTCTAAAATCTGATACAGTTCTTGCTTTCACATAGACAACTTTGGTCTCAGGGTAAAGCTGCTGAAAAAGATCTGCCACTATCTTGCTGGACTGAGCAGTCTCCACTATTTGCCGATTTATAAAGCTGGCCCGCTCCTCAACAGTTAACGGCGTGCGCCGCATAAGACGCTCATGCTTTTGAGCAGAAATGAGCCTTTTATTCTTTAACATACTCCAAAATCCGGACATTTTCTCTTGTATAGCACTGTCCATCACATTCCGATCTTTTTTCGCATTAATCGTTTTTTTCACAAGCACCAGATTATCCCAACTATCGTCTTTGGTAAGAGATTTCGGATATATATGGTCAGTATCATAGATGTTCTTATCAGCCAGGTCCGCAAGAGAAATTTTTTCACCAGAATACATGCAACGCCCCATCTGAGTATAGTACAAGTAAAGATCTCTGCGGCGGAACTCGCTTTCCGGAGTCTTTTTCAGCTCCTCTTTCCAATTCCTCTCCTCATCTTTGATATTAGCATAGAGTGCTGTCAACTGATCTTTACGAGAAGTTGTCCGTCCCTGGTTTCCCGTATTCCCGCGTGTCACTTCGATAAAAACTTTTTTCGGCGGATGTCCCATTATTTTACAGATTTCACGTACAATCAAAAGCGCCTGCCAAGAAGCCCGCTTAACCGCCGGGGATGTAATAACATCCTGCATCACATTCTCATAAGTAAAGGCTCTGATCTCTTTCCGGTTTTACTTGTTTCGCTCATCCAGCGCTTCTGCAAAACTATATTTTGCACTCAGAAGTTGCATCAGATTGTCTTCTGTATTCCGCAGCGCATTGATGATGTTGAAATACTCTCCGGTTTCTTTGTTCGCTCCCTGGATATCTTCCAGGAAATCCCGTGATAGTCTCCCCCAGCCCTGATAAGACAGACGGCACACTTTTTTCATCTGCACCTTGGAAAGCTCTTTCTCAGAGTATTCCTTGCGGATTCGTTTTTCCATGAGATTCTTGTCATCATGATGAATGGTCAGCAAGAAGATTATGCGCTCACACATTTTCCTGACAGAGTCTTTCTTCAAGTCATCACCAAAAATATCATACAGATCATAATAAGACGTCAGTCCAGAATTGAAGTCCCCATCAATTCCTGTGATATCACTTTTTTCAATCACGCTGCTTCCTTTTGCGGAATCCAGGATTCCTTGCCGCTTCGGCACAAACCCCTGGGCTTTCAGATAAGAGAAAAGCTTGTTTCCCGTGACTTTCTTAGTATTTTTGAATACCTCATCCAAAATTTTCATCTTCAAGTCAACCGGCAATTTTTCACCACATATGCGAACATTGTTCAGTTCATTCAAAACGGCATACTCAGAATAAAGCAGTGAGTTTTTCGGCAAAACACTGGCTCCAAGCACATATGTGCAAGGATTTTTCATTCTCTCGATGAACAGTTCTTCGGAGGCATCGTGGTTCACAATCTCATTGAAGTTCCAAGGAGTGATTTTTCTTCCGTCCATGCCTGCATTCCGTATCATCCAGGCATTCTTGCGTCCGTGAGAGTTCAAAGGCCCTACATAATAAGGAATTTTATATTTGAATGTTAAAATGATTTTTTCGCTGTTAGAAATACCGTTTTCATCTTTTTCTGTAAGAAATCTATAATACTTGCTGGCCTTTTTCAAAATAATTTCCAACTCGCTTAGATGAATCTGATGGGGAATAACTCCATTGTCTTTACTGACTTGAAGCGGCATGTATTTCTCCGCCCTGGTTTCAGCCATAATCAAATCAGCCTCTTTTTGCGGATATCCATTTTCAACCGCTTTTTCAAGCAGCTTCCTGACCCGATTGTAGAAATCTTCTTGACTACATTTTGTCACACGCAATTTCTTCTTGGTTTCAATGCGGTCACCGATATATGCACAATAATTATCTTTTCCCTCTTGCATAAAAAACGGCTTATACTCTTCTTTACAATACCTTTTTAGTATTTCTTTCAGTTCATGGAGATCCTTTTTGTGTTTCTCATAAATAGCAACTTTCGCTGTAGAAATATATACTTTCTTGTCTCCAGATTCTCCCCCATCCAGCATATCAGCAAGTATAGACCAATCATGAACCGCTTTTATAGCATCAATTACAACACAACGATCCGCCAGAACACCCTCCAGCTCATCCCGCAACTCTTCATAAGGTTTATCCAGCAAAGAGAAATTTTCCAGTTCTGTATCTTTCAGTGTATTATCAGCGAACAGATCCACCGGATTTGCTTTAGCTCCACATGCCAGATTGATGACGGCCTGCAACTGTTTTTTACTATCTTTATCTACCGTACCAGAAAACAATGCCATTGCCTTTTTCTTCTTGTCATTTTTGGTCATCTGTGCATCTTTCAGAATTTCACTAAAAGCCTTTTCGTCAATATGCTTAATCTCCAGATTCAGTTCCGTTTTCAGGATTTCTTTCAGATTTGCGAAAGAGAATTCAAAACTGGTAACATCCCCCAAATCCGTATTGAAAAGAAAATGGCCTCTGTGCTTGATAATATGGTGAAGTGCCAGATATACCAGACGAATATCGTACTTCTTATCTTCGGTCATCAGCGCTTTACGCAGATGGTAGATAGTCGGATACAAAGTATGGTAACTCTTATCATCGAAATCGGGATCATTGAACAGTGCGTTGGACTGCTTTTCAGTCCGGTCCTCCACAAACAGCGGGCTCTCCTGGAGCCGCTGGAAAAATCCCGGATCCACCTTCTCAATCTCAGGGTGGAAAATCTCCTGGAGCCAGTCCAGTCTCTGGCGACGACGATTCAGACGGCGGCGGGCCGTCCGGAACATTCTCCGGGTCTCCGCAGTTTCCGCCTCATCAAACAATCTACTGCCCCACATGCTCTTTCCGTTAAATTTCAAAATATGGTACTGCAAATCTGTGACAGCATATCCCACAGAATTTGTACCAATATCAAGACCGATAAAATAATCTTGCTGCTTCCTGTTTTTCATGTTTAAACTCCTTTTCTTTGATATGCTTATCCAAAATTTGACATTTCAAAAAACTTGTTATATCATAAAAGTAGCTTGTATAACTCACAACTCTACGAGCTTACACTACAAGTTCAAATAACGATTCTTATCGTAATCGTCCTTCGGGACCTCCACTGTGTGGAACTAAAGACTTGCATTGCAAGTCTTTTTTATTGTTCATAACAAAAACCATCTCTCTCTTCGTTTTCAGAAAACTTCATATTTGATTTATTCGTCAGTCAACAAGATAATCCCTTCAACGACCGTTTATAAATTGTTTTATTCTGTTTATTTTATCAAACCTCAAGGACATACTTGTGTCCATCAAAAAAGACCGGAGGATACCCTTCCGGTCTTTTTTCATTCTAGCTTGATTATATTATTTCTCCCTCTCCACACTTCACCCCAACCCGAACACCTGTCTCGCCATCAGCGCTTCTCCGCTGGTGGCGTTCTTTTTTTCCAGGGTGCGTGTCAGGATGCTCCCGAATGTCACTGTGGGTGGCTCCTCAACCTCGTTAAACGCCTCTCCTGCGATTTTCCGCAGGGTGTCCATATCCAGTGCCGTGCTGTCATAGAAATCCTCCTGGATGGCGTTATTCATCGCCAGCAGGATCTGTCCCCGCAACCGGCTCACCGGGTCGCCGCCGTCGAAATGGACGATGGACAGGTCCATGTCCGGACAGCAGTGCCACAGGTACGCCTTGCAGCTCATCAGGGCCAGGGTCAGCGCCGGCAGGTACGGGTAGCCGTAGACACCGGCGGAGATCAGCGGGAAGGCCACGGAGCGCAGGCCATTCTTCCGGGCCAGCTCCAGGGAGCGGATGTAGCAGGAGGTGAGAAGGCTCTTCTCCCCCTGGGTGCCGCCATGCCAGATGGGCCCCACCGTATGGATCACATGGCGGGCCGGCAGGTTGTACCCTGCCGTCATCTTGGCCTCACCTGTGGGACAGCCGCCCAGCTTCCGGCATTCCTCCAGCAGTCCCGGTCCTGCAGCCCGGTGGATGCAGCCGTCCACTCCGCCTCCGCCCAGCAATGTGGAGTTGGCGGCATTGACGATGGCGTCCACCTCCAGCTCCGTGATATCCCCCACAATGATCTTCACTCCCATGACAGTCTCCTTTCCCCGGTCACAAGTCCAGCTGCATGAAAATCGCCGATTCCGCCGGATTGTCGTTATAGCGGTCAATGAAGCGGAATCCGTAGCTTTCATAAAGTCTGATGGCGGCCTCCATGAACGGGAAGGTATCCAGCCGCATGTGCCTGTACCCTATTTCCCGCGCATCCCCGATGACCTTCTCCACTAGCTTTCCGCTGATGTGCATGCCCCGGTACTCCGGACGCAGATACAGCCGCTTGATCTCGCAGTAGTCCTCGTCATTTCTGGCCAGGGCCACCGTTCCCGCCACTTTCCCGTCAACCAGGGCCAGATACATGCGGCCATAGGGCGGGCCATATTTCTTGTTCATGTCGGCCAGCTCCTCGTCCAGATGCTGCGAAGTGAGGCATCTCCTCACATCCTCGCCCTGTTCCAGGATCATGTCCGTATATTCCTTGACCAGTTCCCTCATATCCCTTTGCCTGTCGTACGCTGGAACAATCTCCATGGTATACACCTCGCCAGTTTCATATTTTCCACTTGATATCTATGATTATACCACATCGCGGCCGGGAGAGGGCCTTCATCCCCTATCACCCGG
>CALAZX010000203.1 GCA_937926555.1 uncultured Negativicutes bacterium
AGCGTTCCCGATAACTTCGCACCGCCATTCCGCCTTCTTCTGCTCTTCCTCCATCTGGGTGGCATTGAACCCCGTTTCGTCCTTGGTCAATGCCCCTGCGCCTTCCAGAATGATTCGTTCTGTCTGGCGCAGAATCACCGGCATACGGTTTGCACCCGGCTGCCGGCCGCTGTCACGGAGCTCATCCTCGGAGTTCCGCACCAGATTGTTGACAATCCGCAGCCGTCTCCGGAACTGCCGCTCCTGTTCCCGTTCCTCCTGCCGGTCTTCTCCACCGGATGCTTCCAATCGCGCCTGCCGGTCACGCAGATAGACGATGAAAGCGTAGAGCAGGACAATCTTGCGCAACGGGAAATCGCTCTTTCCGCCCTGGAATACATTCTCCCGGTGCAGAAGACAGTCTTTCAGCAGATTTGTCTCCCCGTCCAGCATTATTTTGCCCGCCTCATGGCTGTTGGAGACAAAAGACCGGAAGAAATCATCCGTATTTTTCCAATCGTCCGGTTCTCCGAAATTCCAGATGTCAAAACAGCTCTCCAGGAATTCCAGCCTCTCTCCCGGCAGATTTCTCCCTGAAGAGCTGGCCTCGCCATCCATTTCAACATCGCCGCCGGCCGGCATCGTGAAATACCGTTCCAGCAGCTCGAACACATCCCCGCTCTTGTCCACAGTCGTGTCTTCCTCCCCGTAGCAGAGCAGCAGGCAGATAAACCGAAAATACCGGATGAATGCGTCATCGATGATTTTCTCCGGGCTGTTGTCCCTGAAATCCGCCCAGAACATGTCCGTCCAGTCACCGTCTATCTTCCTGACAATCCGGCGGAATGCTTCTTGCGGCAGCACCGGGCGTCCCGTAGTTCTGTCCACCGCTTCCATCTTCCGCTCCAGCTCCGCCTTGAAATGCTCGAACAGTGTCAGCGGCTTGCCTCTGGAGTTCATCTTGATATACAGCTCGTCTGTCAGCCCCATATCCTCCAGCGGAAGAAAATAGAATGTCACCGCCCCTTCTTTCAGCCGTTTCCAGACAGATACGCTTCCGGACACGCCCGCAAACCGTTCCTGAATGGCGTCTAGCATCACCAGCATGGATCTGATGCTCTCATCCTTGAG
>CALAZX010000204.1 GCA_937926555.1 uncultured Negativicutes bacterium
TATCAAATTGACAGTTTATTTAAGAATACCTTGCCGCATATTTATTAACTCCTTGTATAATACTGAATCTAATTATATTCCTTAACCCTTTATTTGTCAAGCTGACAAACTAAAGCAGAAAAAGCGGCAGGATTTCCCCCTGCCACTAATCATCTGTTTATGCAAAAATAATTTCCTTTTCCACAATCTCCCTCGCACAAGCCCTTATGTTATTGAGGCATCCTGTCCATTCTAAGGCGTTTTCTGCCTTTAGCTGTTCCGTTATGCCCTGTGCCTGTTTCATACCCTCTATGAGCCTTTCAAAGCGTTCCTGTGCCTGTCTGTTGATGTCGGCAAGGTAGGCGTTTAGCCTGCCGCTTGTAAGAAGATTGGTGTATGTAACTTTACGGTACTGTTTTAGATAATCTAAATGCCGTTGCCCCCAGATGCCTATTGCCTGTTCTTCTTCGGCGGGTACAGTTAAGCACGGTATCAAATAATCCCCTTGCCTTTCGTATTTGCCGCCCAGTTCCTCAAATAATGATTTTGCCATTGTCTGTTACCTCCACATTCTTTTTTATTTTGAATGTCCGCAAAATCCGTCCTACATCGTTACGCCAGATGCCTTCCCCTGTGGTGAGCACCGCCAGGGACCGGGTGGTGGGGATGCCCAGGCCGTGCATGGCCCGGCTCACCAGATATTCCCGGATCATGGACCCGAAGGTGGCCCGTCCGTCCCCGCTACGGGAGAACGGGGTCTCCCCGCCGCCTTTCACCTGGATATCCCACAGTCTTCCCTCTTTATCCCGGTGTTCCCCCAGGTTCCGGGCCCGACCGTCCCCCAGCATGGTGAACTGCCCGAACTGGTCCCCGGCATAGGCCTGGGCGTAGGGTTTCACCCCGGGGAACGGCTCATTGCCGCAGAGCAGGGTAATCCCCCGCTCCGAGCGCAGGAACTCCGAATCCAGCCCCAAGTCCCCCGCCAGCCTCTCATCCAGGAGACGCAGCCGCACCAGCGGGAACTGCGCGGGGGCCAGTGTCCGGTAGAACACCTCCGGCAGCTCCCGGTAGGTGGATTCCATCCGGAATCCGCCGTTCTCCGCTCCGGGTCCGGTTTCTATTCCTCCCATCCGGCCTGTCCCGGCGACCTTGCCGTCCTGCTCCATCGTGGTCCCTCTATCTGTCCGTTCCATCATATCCCTCCCGTCTTCTCATCTATGTCAGTCATGTAAGTGTCAGTTGTGTCAGCAATAGTTATATTATACCAGTTTCCTGTGATTTTGTGGAACAGGTATCTCCCGTTGTTTTCAGAAAAAACAAGGATTTCGGCCCCCTCACGGCGAATAGTTATAATCAAGTACTTATCCAAAAAGGAGTGTTTCTGTCTATGCATGTATTGAAACGAATTCTTTCCGTATTCTGTCTCCTGGCGTTGGTCCTGGGCTTCTCCACCGCCCCGGCCTCCGCGGAGGGGACGGTTTTCGAGACATCCCGCCAGCTGGGCTATCTCACCGGCGGCGAATGGGTGGACTGCGGCTACGACAACGAGCGTCTGGCTTTCGACCGTGACGCCGACGGCGTGTTGCGGCTGATGAGCCGTGAGAACGGCCTGCCCTACCTGACCTTCAAGGGCTACGACGGCGGTCCGGCGGACTACACCATCAACGAGCTCCGCACCTCCGCCCCGGCCATGAAATTCTTCGAGATCATCGCCACCAAAGGCCCCAAGCACCATAACAACGGCTACTGGCTGGTGAGCAAGCAGGACAACGAGTGGATGGTCTTCATGACCGTGGACAGCCTGGCCACCATGGGCTACAACCCCCGCACCAACAACACCCTGGTATCCGCCGTCAACGCGAACGGCAACGGCAAGCTGATTGTCACCTGCAAGCCCGACATCCCGCCTGCGGCCATCCCCGCCGGTGCGGACAAGGACGGCACCCTGCGGCTGAACCTGGCCTGGGAGCCTTCCGTACGCTGGTTCAGCGTGCAGCTGTGGGAACCTGCCGCTACCCCGGGGCTTGACCTGGGAAGCGCGGCACCGGCAGCCAGCCCGGCAGTCTCCGTATCCAACACCCCTGCGGCTCCCGCACCCTCCATGGTGAACAGGGCTCCCGCCGCAACCCGCGGCAATGCGGGTCCGGTGATGCGGATTGAGGAGAACGCGGCAGGAAACGGCAGTGTCCTCACCGCCACCATCCCCCGCTACAAATTCTTTCCCATGGAATACCTGCTGCTTATCCCCAAGAGCTGAGCGGCAGACAGTAAAGAAACGGAGCCGGACACGGAAGGCATACTGAAGAAACCCTGCCGCCCGGCATCCGGCAAGACAATGACGCAAAGGAGTGCATTCTCTCATGAAGTTACTGAAACGCATCACCGCCATGTTCTGCTTCATGGCGCTGTTCATGGCTCTGACCTGCCCCAACACGGCATCCGCCGGCCCCACCAAGTTCACCGCCGCGGAGGAGTCGAAGCTTGTCACCAAGTCCGATCCCGTGGAGTTCACCTACGGGAAAGGCGAGGTGCGGTTCTACATGGCCCAGGACGGCTCCCTTGTCCTCAGCGACAAGGCCACGGGGAAGCAGCTGATGGACTTCCACCATATCGGCAACCCCTCCCCTCAGGACCGTGACCATCTCTTCTACCTGATCTTCAAGATCAACGCAAAATCCCCCAAGATGGAACTTTTCGAGATCAAGGCTCTCACCGGCAACCGGGGCCGCAACGTGGGCTACTGGATCATCCGCGAAGACAAGAACGGCTGGAACGTGCTCATGGATGTGGACGGGCTCAGCGTGGCGGGCTATGACCCCTTCACATGGCACCTGCTCCGCACCGCCGTGAACCCCGGCAAGAGCGGCCAGTGGATCCTGGTGGCCGAGCGCGGCTACCTGCCCTACGGCACCACGGACCCCGACCGGCTGAAGACCGAGCAGGACATGCGGGTCCAGCTGGTCTGGGACCGGAACGCCGGCTGGTTCGAGCTCTACCCCTTCTGATAGAAGTGAACCCGCGGACCGTCAACGGACGGCCGCCTGTAGACACTGATGTGATTTTATTTCAAGGAGTGTGAACTGTCCATGCATCTGATGAAACGTATTGTGACCCTGGTATGCTTCCTGGGCCTGTTCCTGGGATTCGCCTGCACATCCCCCGCCTCCGCTGACCGCGGAACAGTCTTTGTGTCCGCCGGCGAGCGTGAGTACATCACCCTCAACGACTCCGAGGACTTCGACTACGGCCGCGAGGAGATCGAGTTCGCCAAGACCCCCGAGGGTGTCCTGCTCATGCGCGACGACGACACCAAGAGAACCCTGATGACCTTCAGCAGCTACGAGGGAAGCCGCTATGCCGACTTCAGTGTCCGCACCATCCGTACGGCCAACCCCTCCATGACCTTCTTCGAGATTGTCGCCAGCGACGGCGCCCATGCCAAGAACACCGGTTACTGGATTGTAGGCAAACAGGACGGCCAGTGGATTGTCTTCGTCAGCATCGACAGCCTGGCCGCCATGGGCTACACCCCGGAGAAATGGCACCGTATCAAGACCGCTGTCAACGAATACGGCAACGGCAAGTTCATCCTCACCAGCGAGCATGAGTACATGCCTCCCGGAGCGGAATACGGCTACCAGATGAAGACCGCCGTGGACCTGCGCCTGGAACTGTTCTGGGACCGGAACGCGCGCTGGTTCGGCATCCGGACCTACTGATCCGCACAGAGGACAGCACGGAAGAACTGACGGCATCACAAGAGAATATCCACCGCAAGGCATGAAGAAACCCCGACCTGGAGAGGCCGGGGTTTTTCTATCTTTGTAATATAAATCAATATCCTACTCTTTCCGCATATTCATCAAACTATTTATAACCTTATATTCAAACTTGAAATAATTCCTTTTTTGTCCGTGAGATTTCGATTCAATCTCTAAAATTTTCACTGCCAATAAATTGCCCACCTCATTTTCAAAGATTGCAATCTCATTTTTCCCTACCTCTACGTACCAACTCGAAAAATCAAACTCTTTTATACCATTTTCATCAGGAAATTCCACACATCCATCCTTATACCCAACCCCATTATCATTATCAGAACATGCATAAATTGCTTTATCTGAACAACCGCTCCATCTAGTAGTAAAGAAAAAACTTCCTACTCCTATACTATAAATCCCATTATTTTTTGTATAATCCATTTCCCCAAATCCACTGGTGTCTATTGATTTATATTTATTTCGTTCTAAATCTGTTTTTATCTTTATATAGTCAATAGACTTTGATCTAAAAGGGCATTCTCCTAACGGCGGTTTTTTGTTTATGTCTTCACCGTAAATCCGTTCCAACAAATTTATATATTCTATTACTTCATCTCCCGACTCAAAATCAGAATATAATTTATTTGTTAAAAACGTAGGCGTTTTTTTCGCACTTTTATTATTTTTTATGATGGGCAGAATGTGATCTGTATTGGAATTTCTCAATAGGCTTCCCGTCAAAATCGTTGACTCATAACCAACTCCGCCTTCACCAGCATCTGCTTTCTTTACGTAATTCTCCGAACAAATACAAATCACAAGCTTAGCCTCATTTAGACCGTGCTCCATGAAAAATCTTAAATTCTTTCCCACATGCATGTCCCATTGATCAAGAATTATATCAACCCCATGTCTTCTCAAGTTAGTGGCTAATTCTGCAACCCATTTTTTATGCTCCTCACTGTCATGAGAATATGACATAAAAACCTTCGGATGTTCTATCAAAATATTTCCTCCCTTCACGTCGTTAATTTTTTCATAAATGTATATACTTTATTATACCAAAAAACCTCCCGCCATTTCCATGACGGGAGGTTCTGTTAAATGTATATGATTCTACCACAGATATGCCGTTGCGTTATCTCTCACTCACATTCCGCTCCGGCAACCGCCAAAGACTTCTCATCCACCTGCTCCGGCTTGCCATATCCCAGCAGCCGGGATATCCACCCCGTGACGATGTTCTGGATGCCGGTCAGCGGTACGGACACCAGCCCGCACAGAAGCAGGATCCATCCCACCACCAGCACCGGATTCCCCGGCCAGTAGGCGTAATGCTGGAAAACCTGCCGGGTGGCCTCGGCGAAAAAGAGGCAGTGCAGGAACCAGATGTTCATGGAATGCCGGCCCAGCCACAGCATCCCTTTGCCGGGCAGGGATCCGTAACGGATGGAGAACGTGGCGATAAGGGCGATGGCCACCGGTGTCAGGAACAGTCCTGTGCTGATTGTGCCGATATTGGTGACCCGGTTATAGAACAGAATGCAGAAGACCATCAGCAGAACCCGTTTCATCACATTCCACCAGACGAAACGTCCATAAAGCCGCTCCACAATACCGAAACGTGCGCAGAGATAGCCTCCGAAGGCCACCGGCATCTTCCGGAAACCGTACTCCTTCACCGCCACATAGAGGAACGACTCCCGCATGCCGATGAATTCCACCAGCGATCCGCAGCCCTTGATGATGCCGAAAAACAGGATGAAGGCCAGCAGTGTCCTCTTCGCGCTGAGACCATCCGTCAGCCGCGCCCACAGCGGCAGCAGCAGCATCACCATCAGATACAGGAATACGAACCAGGAGAATATCATGATGTCATTGGATACGGAGAACATCTCCTCCACCATGCCGGTCAGCGTCAGCGGATAGCCGCACACATGGACCGCCAGAAACGCGAATGCGCCCAGGATAATCCAGTATGATGCCAGAAACGAGCTTATCTTCTTCAGCGAATAGCGGAAGCTCTTGTCCTCATGATGCCGATACGTCCAGCCTGTCAGGAACAGGAACAGCGGCACCACCATGAATCCGCCGAACCGGTTGATGAATGTTATATATGGATCCAGCATCGGATAGGCGATTCCTCCAACCTGCCATTCGGGAAACGCAAACGCATGGTGCATCACCATCAGGATCACCGCCAGCCCTTTCAGCCAGGTGGACAGATTTCTTGTCAAAATTTTCAACCTCTTAGACCCCTTTCTCACCTTCTCCGTAAAATGAAAGAAGAACCCTACGACAGTCCGTCGCAGGATTCTTCTGATTGCTTATATGTTTGTGATTGCAGCAGTTCCGATACCGTCAGCCAATCATTCCCACTCGATGGTTGCGGGGGGCTTGCTGGTCACGTCGTAGACGATGCGGTTCACGCCCTCCACCTCGTTGACGATGCGGCGGGAGATGGTGTCCAGCACATCATAGGGGATGCGTGCCCAGTCGGAGGTCATGCCGTCGGTGCTCAGCACGGCGCGGAGCGCGATGGTGTAGGAGTAGGTACGGCCGTCGCCCATGACACCTACGCTGCGGATGTTGGGCAGGCAGGCGAAGTACTGCCAGATCTTGCGGTCCAGGCCGGCTTTGGCGATCTCCTCACGGAAAATGGCGTCCGCTTCGCGGGTGATGGCCAGTTTCTCCTCGGTCACCTCACCCAGCACACGGATGGCCAGGCCCGGTCCCGGGAAGGGCTGGCGCCATACCAGGTTCTCGGGGATGCCCAGCTCGGTGCCTACAGCGCGGACTTCGTCCTTGAACAGCTCGCGCAGGGGCTCGATCAGCTGCAGCTCCATGTCCTCAGGCAGGCCGCCAACGTTGTGGTGGCTCTTGATGGTGGCGCTGGCACCGGTGCCGCTCTCCACCACGTCGGGATAGATGGTTCCCTGTACCAGGAAATCAACCTTGCCCAGTTTATGGGATTCCTCATCGAACACGCTGATGAACTCGGCGCCGATGATTTTACGTTTACGCTCCGGATCGGACACGCCTTTCAGCTTGCCCAGGAAACGCTCGCCGGCGTTCACGCGGATGAAGTTCATGTCGAAGGTGTCTTTGAACACACGCTCAACCTGGTCGCCCTCGTCCTTGCGCAGCAGGCCGTGGTCGACGAAGATGCAGGTCAGCTGTTTGCCGATAGCTTTGTGCACCATGACAGCGGCAACGGAGGAGTCCACGCCGCCGGACAGCGCGCACAGCACTTTGCGGTCGCCGACTTTCTCGCGGATCTCGGCGATCTTCTGCTCGGCGAAGGATTTCATGGACCAGTCGGCGGACAGATGGCATACCTCGAAGAGGAAGTTGGACAGCATCTTCTTGCCGAAGGGGGTGTGCTCCACTTCGGGGTGGAACTGCACGCCGTAGAATTTCTTCGCGTCGTTGGCCATGGCGGCAACGGGGCAATCGTTAGTATGGGATTTGGTCTCGAAGCCGGCCGGCGGGTTGGATACGAAGTCCGTATGGCTCATCCAGCAGGTGTCGTCGGCTTTCAGGTCCTTGAACAGTTTGCAGTCGGATTCCAGAGTCACAGCGGTCTTGCCGTACTCACGGATGTTGGCGCTGGAAACGGTGCCGCCCAGGGTCTGTGCCATGAACTGGTGGCCGTAGCAGATGCCCAGCACGGGGATGCCCAGTTCGAAAATGCCTGCATCGGCTTTCGGTGCGTTCTCAACGTAAACACTGGCGGGGCCGCCGGAAAGGATGATAGCTTTCGGGTTCTTGGCCTTGATGTCCTCCAGTTTCATGGTGTAGGGGATGATCTCGCAGTATACACCATTCTCTCTCACTCTTCTTGCGATCAGCTGCGCGTACTGGGCGCCGAAATCCACAACCAGTACCAGCTCATGAGTGTCCATCTTCATAATTTTCCTCCTTCAGATACAGCTTATTCCAAAAATAATAACACTATCCCGAGTTTACATTTTTATGTGTATCAATAGTAACATAAAATCCCTATATTTTCAATAAAACTGAGCCCCGGGAACAAAAAAACTGCCCCCGGACAATTCCGGAGGCAGTCCTGATGCTATGGTTATAAGGAGTTGTCATTGTTTTCGGTAATGAGAGGGTGTTCCGGACCTTTCACCGCCGCGCTCTTCCAATCGCGGGGTCCGGATGGTTCCGGTCTGATGTCAGATTACATCATGCCGGGCATGCCGCCCATGGGAGGCATGGGAGGAACGGCCGGAGCCGGTTCCGGTTTGTCGGTCACCAGGGTCTCGGTGGTCAGAACCATGGAGGCGATGCTGGCTGCGTTCTGCAGGGCGCTGCGGGTAACCTTGGTGGGATCCACGATGCCTGCTTCGATCATGTCCACATATTTCTCGTTCAGCGCGTCAAAGCCAACGCCCTTCTTGGAGTGTTTTACTTTGTCCACGATAACGGCGCCTTCCAGACCTGCGTTGTATGCAATCTGGCGTACCGGTTCCTCGATGGCGCGTTTCACGATCATGATGCCGGTCTTCTCATCGCCGTGCACTTTGATCTTGTCCAGTACGGACTGTGCTTCCAGCAGTGCGGTGCCGCCGCCGGGAACGATGCCCTCTGCCACAGCCGCGCGGGTTGCGTTCAGAGCGTCCTCGATGCGCAGTTTCTTGTCTTTCAGTTCCACTTCGGTAGCCGCGCCGACTTTGATCACTGCAACGCCGCCTGCCAGTTTTGCCAGACGCTCCTGCAGTTTCTCTTTGTCGAACTCGGAGGTGGTTTCGGGGATCTGAGCGCGGATCTGGTCCACACGTGCCTTGATCTCCTCTTTATTGCCGCCGCCATCAACGATGGTGGTCATCTCTTTGCCTACACGTACCTGGCCTGCGCTGCCCAGGTCAGCCATGGTTGCGCTGTCCAGTTTGCGGCCTACTTCCTCACTGATCACGGTTGCGCCGGTGAGGATAGCGATATCCTGCAGCATCGCTTTGCGGCGGTCGCCGAAGCCGGGGGCTTTCACGGCTACTGCCTTGAAGGTGCCGCGGAGTTTGTTCACTACCAGGGTTGCCAGAGCGTCGCCTTCCACATCCTCGGCGATGATCAGCAGCTCACGACCGTTCTGTACCACTTTCTCCAGTACGGGCATGATGTCCTGGATCACGTTGATCTTGCGGTCGGTGATCAGAACCAGCGGATTGCTCATGACAGCTTCCATCTTCTCCACATCGGTAGCCATGTAGGGGGAGATGTAGCCGCGGTCGAACTGCATGCCTTCCACGGTCTCCAGGTGGGTCTCCATGGTCTTGGACTCCTCAACGGTGATAACGCCGTCGTCGCCCACTTTCTCCATGGCGTCGGCGATCAGGCCGCCGATCTCAGCGTCGCCTGCGGAGATGGAGGCAACCTGTGCTTTGGATTCTTTGGTAACCACTTTCGTGGAGTTCTCTTTCAGGGATTCAACCAGTGCGTCAACAGCGGTCTTGATGCCTTTTTTCAGGATCATCGGGTTGGCGCCTGCAGCCACGTTCTTCATGCCTTCGCGGATCATGGCCTGTGCCAGCAGGGTTGCGGTGGTGGTGCCGTCGCCTGCCACGTCGTTGGTCTTGGTGGCTACTTCTTTCACCAGCTGTGCGCCCATGTTCTCGAAAGCGTCTTCCAGCTCGATGTCACGTGCGATGGTCACGCCGTCGTTGGTGATGGTGGGAGCGCCGAACTTCTTGTCCAGCACCACGTTGCGGCCTTTCGGTCCCAGAGTCACTTTCACAGCGTCAGCCAGTGCGTTCACGCCGCGTTCCAGGCTGCGGCGGGCTTCTTCGTTGAACAGAATTTGTTTAGCCATATTGATAATCTCCTTTACAAACAGATTTCAGATATATTTTTCCGGTTCAGTCTCTATGCTGCGTCCCCGTCTTGGGGGAAACGGCTTATTCCACTACGGCCAGCAGGTCGCGCTCGGTGAGGATCAGGTAATCCTTGCCCTGGAATTTCACGTTGGTGCCGCAGTATTTCGCGAATACCACCTCGTCGCCGGCTTTCACGTCAACGGGTACGCGTTTGCCGTCCACGATGGCGCCCTTGCCTACAGCGATGACTTTGCCCTGCATGGGTTTCTCTTTGGTGGCGGTGTCCGGCAGATAGATGCCGCTCGCGGTTTTCTCTTCAGGTTCTACCACTTCAACAATTACATTGTTACCTAACGGTCTTAACATGGATATTTCCCCTTTCAGATCTATTGATATATGTGTTGTGAGAGTTTTTGATTTGTTAGCACTCATCAACTCCGAGTGCTAACTACAATTCTTATTATACCTTTCATAGCGAAAAATGCAAGCTTTTTCCAGTGTTTTTCCATAAAAAACGGCTTTGTTTACAATTTTGTCACGAAGCGGAGGACAAAGGCGGCTTACCCAGCTCTGTCTTGCCTCTGCCGCCCGCTTATCCACCGCTGCCGCAGGCCGCTTCCAGGCTGCCGCAAGTCGCTTCCTCTACGCTCCGTCCGCCGCTCCGCCACCGTTGCCGCAGGCCGGTTCCGCGCAACAAAAAAGGACACCCGCAGGTGTCCTTCTGTCTGTCTCACGCGCTTCAATGCGCTTTTCCGGTCCCAATGTGTCTTCCGCTCTACTGTACTCTTCCGGTCCTTCCGCGGATCACTTCTTCTCCACG
The DNA here is from genome assembly GCA_937926555.1 of uncultured Negativicutes bacterium. Taxonomy (GTDB): domain Bacteria; phylum Bacillota; class Negativicutes; order Acidaminococcales; family Acidaminococcaceae; genus Succiniclasticum. The sequence goes on from CALAZX010000204.1 coordinate 10,377, forward strand.
GCGCTGCCGTCCCAGTCCAGTTTCAGGGACGGGTTGGCGTTCAGGTCCCAGGGGCTGGTGACGCCGGCTTCGTACATGAAGTGGCCCCGGCAGGCGATCATCACGGCGTTGTCCGTGCAGAGGATTTTGGTGGGATGCACCAGCCGTGCTCCCTCTTTCTCCGCAGCGGCCGCCAGCTTGTCCTGGAGGACCTTGTTGGCGGAGACGCCGCCAGCCAGGACGATGTCCTTCAGTCCGGTCTCCCGGATGGCCAGCACGCTCTTCTGCACCAGCACGTCGGTAACGGCGTCCTGGAAGGAGGCGGCCACGTCGGCCTTGTTCACAGGCCGTTTGGCCTGCTCCTGGTTGTGCAGGTAGTTGATCACGGCGGACTTCATGCCGCTGAAGCTGAACTGGAACGGGCTGTCCAGCATAGCACGGGGGAACTCGATGGCGTGGGGGTCGCCCTCCAGCGCCAGTTTCTCGATCTCCGGACCGCCGGGATACGGCAGGCCCATGACACGGGCCACCTTGTCGAAAGCCTCGCCCGCGGCGTCGTCCCGGGTCTGGCCCAGCATCTCGAAGGAGTTGTAGCCGGTGACCTTCAGCAAGGCCGTATGGCCGCCGGAGACAACCAGCGCCAGGAACGGGGGCTTCAGGTCCGCGTCATTGAGGAAGTTGGCGAACACATGGCCTTCCAGGTGGTTCACCCCGATCAGGGGCTTGCCGGCGGCCCAGGCCAGGGATTTGGCGGCGGAGAGCCCTACCAGCAGCGCTCCCACCAGACCCGGTCCGTAGGTGACGGCCACGGCGTCCACCTGCTCCAGTGTGATGCCCGCCTCTTCCAGGGCGGCGTCGATCACCGGCATCACATGCTCGATGTGTTTCCGGGAAGCGATTTCCGGTACCACTCCGCCAAACTTGCGGTGGACCACAATCTGGGAGGAGATGATATTGGAAAGCACTTCCCTGCCGTTTTTCACCACGGCGGCAGCCGTCTCGTCACAGCTGCTCTCGATTCCTAAAATATACACGTCTTTATCCATCATTCGTTCCTATCCTCACGATACAACCACATAATCACTGCGTTCTCCCCGTTATCCGC
>CALAZX010000205.1 GCA_937926555.1 uncultured Negativicutes bacterium
CATCATCCGCAGCATCGGAGATAATGTGCAGCCCGGTACTTGCGCTTCCGCTCTCCGCGGCAAAAGTCACCTTGGCATCGGCTGCACCTGAAAGCGCCACTCTGCCGCCATTGGAGACAATCAGTCCGCCACAGGCGGTGCCCTCGCCTTTTACAGTTCCATTGAACGTGGAGTCTTTGTGGAGCTCCAGCGCTTCCACTCCGGAATTTCCCCCGGACGCCCCGGCCATCATGCGGAACCCGAAAGCGTTCCGTTGCGGCTGGTTGTAGCAAGCCCGGACATCAACCTTCTCCTCGGCGATGAGGGACGCCACCGCACCGGCCTCAGCCTGGATATCCATACCGGCCACCGCCGTATTGTAAAGATTCTCCTGTGTCGGATTGTTCTGTCCCGGATTATCCGCCGGATAGCCATCCACAGAGACAGCAAGACTCTTCTTCAGGGTAAGACGCACATCCGGATGTTCGGACTTCTTTTCAGCCTCGGCATAAAGTCTGATGCCGGTGAAGGAAAAGTTGCTTCCCCCTTCCGGCTTCCGGTCCATGGTCATCACATGAATCTCCAGAGGCGCCTCCATGACATAGCCCGTCACTCCGTCCCGGGATCCCGCAACAGACAGCGAGTATTTCCCGGGATCTGCTCTCCAGTACGGAATCGCCCGGTAGTCCGTGAGATCAATCGCTTTCTCCGAAAAAATCCTGACAGCGGGATCATTCCCCTCGTAAATCTCCGACTTGACACCGCCCCCCATGTCCTGGGAGTTGGGTCCCAGAACCGCGCCCTCCGGAAATTCACTGTTCTTCCATGTCAGATCGTGATCGAAAAGCGATATCATATACCATTCATGCGGCCCGCTTCCGGCAGATGCCGCCTGAACGGAAGCCGTCACCGTGCCCGCCAGCAATCCGGCCATGATCAATCCTGCAAGTACCTGATGTTTCCGTCTCATGATAAAACCCCTCCAGTCCATTACGGGGAAGATTCCATTCATCTCCGCCCGCGCATCTTATATCTTTTTGTCACTGTTCACAGCCTTTTCCACAATGAATCTTCTTCAGTTCTCCTCCTCTCCCTTTTCATACCTTCTTGTTTGTATTTTCTTATTACTTAATCATCTTTATTATACCAATCGGGTATTTTATTGTAAATGGAAAGTGCATGTATACAGAAAGACAGAACGGCTCCTCCGCAGAGAAGCCGTTTCCTGTGTTCCGTTGTTCTACATCTGATGCTTTTCCGCTATGAATCCGTACGTTGCCGGGCTATCTCTTCCACTGCCGGTCCTGGTCAGCCACCATGGAGCCGGTTCTCAGAAGCGGAACCGCACACCGGCGTCCACACGGTATTTCTCCTGGAACGCCTTCTTGGTGCTCCGTTCCACTTCCGTGTAGATCTCGTACCGACCGGTGGAGTAGTCCATCCCCAGACCGTAGGTCAGATACCCGCCCCGGTAATTGTTCTCCAGGGTGTTGGTCCCGTTGTAGACCAGCTGCGGATTGGCCGCGAACTCCCGGTTGTACATGACTTTGCCGTATACACTCAGTGCGGAGCCTTTTCTTCCGTTCTGATATTCCAGCAGAAGACCGGTACGTCCTACCAGGCTGTTATAGTGTCCAATACTGCCCTGAAGCCCCTTGTCCGTGGTGAAGGAGGCGTTGCCTTGACGGGTGAAGCTCAGCTGTGCCTGGGGTTCCACGAAGAACCCGTTCCCTTGACGGGAGGCCGGTACCCGGTAGAGGCCGCCGTTCTGCCAGCGGAGCCGTCGTCCCAGTTCCACGGAGAGTCCCAGCTGGTCCTGGCCCACGCCGCCGGCCTTCACGCTGTCGCCGCCCAGGGTGCGGCTGTCGATATCCGCCTTGTTGTGGCCGTAGCGGGCCACCA
>CALAZX010000206.1 GCA_937926555.1 uncultured Negativicutes bacterium
CACGGTGCAGGGCTTTTTTGCGGTGAAAAAAAGGGAAATAACGGGGTTGAAAATACTGACTGGCCAGGCAGTAAATAATTATTCAGCCAAGGCTGGGAAGGGGGTGCCGGAACAACAAAAAAAGACCCTGTTTTGTAAACAGGGTCTTTGGCAGGTATGATTTCGTGTTTATCAGTTCTCGGCGGCCTGGAGTTCCGGCTGCGCGATACTGGCTGCGGCCACTTCTTTGGGGGCAGCTGTCTTTTTCATGGTGGCTGTTTTCTGCAGCGGCCGGATTTTCGCTCCGGGGCTCACATCAGCCATGGTCTTGCCGGGGACTACGGACTCGATGAAGGCTTTCACCACATCCGGGTCGAAGAAGACGCCGCTGCGGTCCATCAGCTCCGAGAGAGCCTCCTCATGGCTTTTCTGCCACTGCTGGGTACAAGGATTGATGACCCAGTCATAATAGTCGGCTACGGCGATGATACGCGCTCCCAGGGGGATGTTCACACCCTTGAGCCGCCTCGGATAGCCGGTGCCGTTCCAGTTCTCATGGTGGCTGCGGATCAGGTCGATGACACTGCTGAATTCCTCCATGTTCTCCAGCATGCTGTAGCCTGCGATGCAGTGCCGTTTGTACTGCGCTTTCTCCCGGACGCTGAGGTAGGGGAGCTTGTTCAGGATCGTGTTGGGCACGCTGAGCAGTCCGATATCGTGCATCAGGGCCGCGGTGCGGATGATGCCGATCTCCCGCTTGGAGAGGCCCAGCCGGGCCGCGGTGCAGGCGGCGTAGTTGGCTACCTGCTGGGAGTGCATGTACATGAATTTATTTTTTCTTTTCAGTAATTCCAGGAAGAAATCACAAATTTCCCGGGTTTTCCCCGTGGGGGAAAAGTCCAGGTATTGAGGAATCGAGATCATAAGACAACCCGCCTATTTTTGATTAAAATATCATTTTCCGTTCATATATCAGTAAATATAGTATAGGTTCAATCCGGGTATCCGTCAAGGCATAAATTTTGTCCCGATTCGTAAAAGGCTTGCTGTTTTCCTCATCTTTTTTCATTAAATGTAACGAAGTTAACACAAAAAAGTGTAGAAAGTGTTCACAAACCAGTTGATATTTATGCGGAAGTAATGTATAATGACAACACGATGATTCTTCGGGTCTGTGGTTGAAAGTCGATGCCAGTTGCAGGCGAAACGATCCACGTAAGCAGTCAAAGTACTGTGAGCACGGTGCAGCCTAGAAGTAAGACCTGCCGCGAAAAGCGAGAGGTGCAGTAGTGGGGAGCACGACGCTTATGAGCGAACCACCCAGCAGGCGAGTGTGGGGACGAAGACCAGGTCAGCCGGAGAACCATCGCATATTAACCTTCCGGGGAGTCCGGAAGCATGATATGCGCGTTTATTTTGCAGGAGGGGTGCAAATGGAAAATTTGAGAGCAAGACTGGATAGACCGGTTCATTCCTTTTCCGGCTGTGCAGTCCGACGAGGAACAGACAATGGTGGCGGAGGAAAACGGCGCAACCGCTTCCGATGACACAAAAGACTTCCTATTTATATAGGAAAATGACAGAAACACACTTCTGCATAAAAATGGAAAAAAATTAGCAAATCGAGTATATTTATTATTGAACTTTAATAAAAACGGAGTATAATGGTAGATATTCCGTAGGACATTCAGGGCCCGCCGGAGAGACGGCCACCCGGATAAAGTTCCGGAAGATGAGGCTCTGACATTGATACAGGGGGAAACCAAAATGAAAAAACTACTGGTAGTATTGGCAGCAATGATGATGGCAGTTATGTGTATCGCCGGTTGCGGCGGCAACGACAAGAAAGCGGCTGAGTCCGATACCCTGAAAGTAGGTACCGAGCCCACCTTCGCTCCTTTCGAATTCCAGAAAGAGGGCAGCAAAGAGTTTGACGGCTTCGATATGGACCTGGCACGGGCCATCGGCAAGCAGATGGGCAAGAAAGTTGTCATCCAGAACATGGGCTTCGACGCACTGATCCCGGCTCTGAACTCCGGCAACATCGATATCGCCGCTGCAGGCATGAGCATCACCCCGGAGCGGAAAAAAGCGGTTGACATGAGCGACCCGTACTATACTTCCGGTCTGGTTGTGGTAGTGAACAACGACAACAATGCCGTGAAGAGCGTGAAAGACCTGGACGGCAAAGCGATCGCCGTACAGATCGGCACCACCGGCGCAGCCAAGGCTGAAAAAGTGCCCGGCGCGAAAGTGAAGACTTTCAACACCAACGCCGAAGTGTTCCTGGAACTGAAGAACAAAGGCGCCGATGCGGTTATCATCGACAAACCGGTAGCTGAGTACTATCTGGCACAGGGCGGCGGCAGCGACAGCGCCAAAATCGTGGGTGACACCATGGAAGCCGAATCCTACGGCCTGTCCCTGAAGAAAGACAGCAAGCTGACGGCTGAAGTGAACAAAGCCCTGGCCGAGCTGAAAAAGAACGGCGAATACGACAAGATCTATGCCAAATGGTTCGGCGGCGCCAAGAAATAATCACGGCGTCCGCGGGGAACTCCCGGCAGGATAAAAAATGAACAGCAATCCGGTCCTGAAGACCGGAAGGGTGATTCTGCCCGGCGTTTTCCGCCAGGCAGATTTCCCTGTTTTTAAGGCGCGGCTCCGTTCCGGAAGGAGAAGGACCTTCCGGGCAGGACCTCACCCGGCAGAAAAAGACCAATCCCAAGAAAAGAGAAGGACAAGCGATCATGACTTTAGACTTTGCACTTATTCAGCACGAACTGCCTCTGCTTCTGGCCGCGGCAGTCATCACCATCAAAATCACGGCGCTCAGCGTGGGCTTCGGTATGGCCATCGGTGTGTTCATCTCACTGATCCGCCTGGCCAGCTTCAAGCCTCTGCGCTGGCTGGGCAACATCTATGTGGACTTCATCCGCGGCACGCCGCTGCTGGTGCAGATCTTCCTGGTGTATTTCGCCCTGCCGGCCATCACCGGCGAGCATGTGGACCCGTTCCCGGCAGCCATCGCCGCCTGCTCCATCAACAGCGGCGCCTACGTTGCGGAGATTTTCCGCGGCGGCATCCAGGCCATCGACAAGGGCCAGATGGAAGCCGGCCGCAGCCTGGGCATGAGCTGGTGGCAGACCATGCGTTACATCATCCTGCCCCAGGCGTTCAAACAGATCATCCCGCCCCTGGGCAACGAGTTCATCGCCATGCTGAAAGACTCCTCCCTGGTGTCTGTCATCGGCTTCGAGGAGCTGACCCGCAGAGGCCAGCTGATCATCGCCCGTACCTATGCGTCTTTCGAGATCTGGATGGCGGTGGCGATCATCTATCTGATTATGACATTCACGGTAGCCCGTCTTACCGGTTTGCTTGAAAAGAGGTTTGCGAAGAAATGAACAACCAAATGATTAAAATCCGCGGTCTGAAAAAAAGCTTCGGCTCCCTGGAAGTGCTGAAAGGCATCGACCTGGACGTGGCCGAGCGCGAGGTCGTAGTTATCATCGGCCCCAGCGGCAGCGGCAAGAGCACCCTGCTGCGTTGCATCAACTTCATGGAGATCCCCACCGAGGGCACCGTGGAGTTCGACAACATCCCCCTGAACGGGGACGCCAACATCAACGAGGTCCGCAAGGAGATCGGCATGGTGTTCCAGCGCTTCAACCTGTTCCCGCACATGACCGTGCTGGAGAACCTGATCCTGGCCCCCATGAAAGTCCGGGGCATGAAGAAGGACGAGGCGAAGAAGCTGGCCATGACCTACCTGGAGAAGGTGGGACTGGCCATGAAGGCCGGCAACTATCCGGACCAGCTGTCCGGCGGCCAGCAGCAGCGTGTGGCCATCGCCCGCGCCCTGTGCATGCAGCCGAAGGCCCTGCTGTTCGACGAGCCCACTTCCGCGCTGGATCCCGAGATGATCAAGGAAGTGCTGGATGTCATGAAACATCTGGCCGAAGAGGGCATGACCATGGTGGTGGTGACCCACGAGATGGGCTTCGCCAAAGAGGTTGGCGACCGTGTCCTGTTCGTGGACGGCGGCTACATCCTGGAAGAGGGTACTCCCGAGCAGATTTTCGACCATCCGAAAGAGGAGCGGACCCAGAGCTTCCTCTCCAAAATCTTATAAGTTCCAAGCTGATACGCTTGGCGGCTACCTGCCGTCAGGCAGGGAATCCCATGATCGCAAAGACAGGATTTCCCGGGAAATCTCCCGGGGAGTCCTTTTTTATTGCCCATAGCCAAGTCCGTTTCCTCCCTTTTTTACGGCTTTTCCGCCCGTTCCGGAGCGCTCTTTCCGGTGTTCTGTTTCAGATGTTCCATTTATCCCCGTAATTTTTCAGAAATCGGGGATTTTATGATATTTTTTGAAAAAAAGAGGGAAAACGGAAAGGACGTCGAACTATATAAATAACAGATAAAAACAGTCGGATTCGGGCGGAATGATTTTCAGACACGAGCTAGAGTCCCCGGCACGGCTGAAGGGTTATCTGTAATATGTAGAGGCGGCTTCGGCTGCTGAAGGAGGAATTGTCTATGGCAGTACTGGTAAAAGGCAGAAACACGGTAGTATCCCCCGCGGTGAAAGCGTATGTGGAGAAAAAGGTGGAGAAGATCACAAAACAGTTCAAGGCTGTCGGCGATATCACGGCTGTTCTCAAAGTGGAAGGTTCCACTCACGTGGCTGAGATCACGGTTCCCGCAAAAGGTGTCCTGCTGAGAGCGCAGGAGTCCACCAACGACATGTATGCATCCATCGACCTGGTGGTGGAGAAGATCGAGCGTCAGGTCCACAAATATAAAACGAAACTGATGAAACGGAAATACACCAACTTCAACGACATGGTGGCACCTCCCACCAAAGAGGAGAAGGAAGCCGACAAAGAGTTCGAGATCAAACGCAGCAAGAGCTTCGTGATGCATCCCATGACTCCGGAAGAGGCCATCCTGCAGATGAACCTGCTGAACCACGATTTCTTCATGTTCTATGATCCGGATTTCGGTGGCGTGAGCCTGGTTTACCGGAGAAAAGACGGGAAATACGGTCTGCTGGCTCCCCATCTGGAGTAGGACGGGGGCTTGAGGAAGTTTCCTGAACACGTATGAGAACGGGGTCTGGACCCATTCCCCGACGAGGCGGTTCCCCATGACGGGGGGCCGCCTTCTTTTATTTGTGAAAAGGCCTTGATTTACCGCCGCTTTCTTTGACTTTTACCCCTTTTTCTGATAAAATTTATCATTAGGTATAAGACCAATCAAAGTGTTGTTTCAGCAGCATTTAAGGAGTGATAAGTTTGCTGGAAACGTTGATAAAGAAGATATTCGGAGACCCCAATGCCAAGGAGTTGAAGAACATCCGAGTGATTGTCGACAAAATCAATTCGCTGGAGCCCGACATGGAAAAGCTCAGCTCCGCGAATCTGCGGGCCAAGACTGATGAGTTCAAGGTCCGTTTGGCAAAAGGGGAGACTCTTGACGATATACTGCCGGAAGCTTTCGCAGTAGTCCGTGAAGCTTCCAAACGTGTGACCGGTATGCGGCACTATGATGTGCAGCTGATCGGTGGCATTGTGCTGCATCGCGGCAAGATCGCCGAGATGCGTACCGGTGAAGGTAAGACCCTGGTGGCCACCGCGCCGGTATATCTGAACGCCCTGTCCGGCAAAGGCGTGCATGTGGTGACGGTGAACGATTACCTGGCAAGCCGCGACAGCGAGGACATGGGCCGCATCTACAAATTCCTGGGACTGTCCGTAGGCCTGATCGTCCATGACATGGACTATCCCGCCAGAAAAGCGGCGTACCAGGCTGATATCACCTATGGTACCAACAACGAGTTCGGTTTCGACTACCTCCGTGACAACATGGTGGTGGACCTGGACCAGATGGTGCAGCGCGAGCTGAATTTCTGTATCGTCGACGAAGTTGACTCCATCCTCATCGACGAGGCCAGAACCCCGCTGATCATCTCCGGCCCCGGCGAGAAACCCACTACGCTCTACAAGACCATCGCCCAGGTTGTCTCCCAGATGAAAGAGGGAGAGGACTTCACGGTGGACGAGAAGCAGAAACAGGTGGCGCCTACCGAGAAAGGTATCGCCATGGCCGAGAAGATGCTGGGTATCGACAACATGTACGACACCGAGCACGGCGTGGACTTCTCCCATCAGCTGATGTGCGCCATCAAGGCCCGCGCGCTGATGCACCGTGACCGCGATTACGTGGTGAAAGACGGCGAGATCATCATCGTCGACGAGTTCACCGGCCGTCTGATGTACGGCCGCCGTTTCTCCGAGGGTCTGCATCAGGCCATCGAGGCGAAAGAGGGCGTGGAGGTGCAGCGCGAGAGCCAGACGCTGGCGACTGTCACTTTCCAGAACTATTTCCGTATGTACGACAAGCTGGGCGGCATGACCGGTACGGCGAAGACGGAGGAGCAGGAGTTCCAGAAGATCTACAATCTGGACGTTATCGTCATCCCCACCAACCGTCCGCTGATCCGTATCGACTACCCGGATGTCATCTACAAGACCAAAGCGGCCAAATACCGCGCCGTTGTGCGGGAGATCGAGGAATGCCACAAGACGGGACGCCCCGTGCTGGTGGGCACCACCTCCATCACCCAGTCCGAGCAGCTCAGCGACATGCTGAAGAAAAAAGGCGTGAAGCACACCGTGCTGAACGCGAAATATCACGAGCGCGAGGCGCAGATCGTGGCCGAAGCCGGCCAGATGGGCGCCGTGACCATCGCCACCAACATGGCGGGCCGTGGTACCGACATCTCGCTGGGTGAGGGCGTCGCCGAACTGGGCGGCCTCCATATCATCGGCACCGAGCGTCACGAGAGCCGCCGTATCGACAACCAGCTCCGTGGCCGTTGCGCCCGTCAGGGCGACCCCGGCTCCTCCCGTTTCTTCCTGTCCCTGGAGGACGACCTGATGCGTCTCTTCGGTTCCGACAACATCTCCGGACTGATGGACAAACTGGGCATGGAAGAGGACGAGCCCATCGAGAACAAACTGGTCACCCGTTCCATCGAATCCGCCCAGAAGAAGGTGGAGGAGCGGAACTTCAATATCCGTAAACAGGTGCTGCAGTACGACGACGTCATGAACCAGCAGCGCGAGGTCATCTACAAGGAGCGCCGCATGGTGCTGGAGAAGGCCGAGCTGCGCAACACGATCCTGGATTTCACCGGCAAGATCGTGGACCACGGCATGAACATGTACTGCCCCCAGGAAGCCTATTCCGAGGACTGGGAGCTGAAGAGCCTCATCAAATACTGCGAGGAGTTCTTCGTGCCCCCCAACACCCTGGACGAGGAGCATCTGGGCAACCTGAGCCGCGAGGAGCTGGACGATTACCTGCACGAGCTGGCTGAGGAGATCTACAACAAACGCGAGGAACAGATCGGCAGCGAAGTGATGCGCGAGCTGGAGAACCTCGTGATGCTGAAAATCGTGGACCATCACTGGATGGAGCATCTGGACGCCATGGACATGCTGCGTGAAGGCGTGGGCCTCCGTGCGTACGGCCAGAAAGATCCCCTGGTGGAATACAAATTCGAGGCTTTCGATATGTTCGAAGCAATGGTGGATATGATCCAGGAAGATGTGGTAAAATACATGTACAGAGTCACCATCGTGACCCAGCCTGAGGTGGAGGACCATCTCAGCCACGCTTCCACCAACAATCCCACTGTGGACGGCCCCGAAGAGGACAAGCCCCGTGAGCCTTATGTGAAAGGCGAGACCGTGGGCCGCAACGACCCCTGCCCCTGCGGCAGCGGGAAGAAGTACAAGCACTGCTGCGGCAAGGACCAGTAAGAGATCCCTGCGGCGGAACGGGCGGCGACGCCCCTGAAGCAAGTGGAATAGAATATGGAGCCTGAACAGGTGAAGCGCGGCCGGAGACGGCAGGATGCACTTTCCATCTACAGGCGTTAGTATTTGATTTCTCAAATACCCTGGTGCCGGCTGAAAGGCGGCGTATATCCTCTATACGTCCGTCTTTCGCCGTTGTGCTTTTACGCACTGGATACCGGGGGACCCCGCACCGGCCGGGAATGGACGCAGATGCGCCCCCGCCGGGGCACAAAATAACCAGTAAAGGACGTGAAAAAGTTGTTGCTTGAAGAATACAGGCCTGTCATCGCCTCTCTCAAGAAAAAACTGGACGAAATGAGGGGATCTCTTTGACATCCCCGGCAAAGAGGACAAAATTGCTGAATTAGAACATCAGATGGGTGAGCCTTCCTTCTGGGACGACCCGGAGAAGGCATCCCTGATCTCCAAGGAGGTCAACGACCTGAAAGCGGAAGTTGACACCTACAACTCCCTGAACACCCGTGTGGAGGACATGGATGTGCTGTGGGAGATGGCCATGGAGGAGAAGGACGACAGTCTGATCCCCGAGCTGGACGAGACCATGGAGCAGGCCAAAGTGGACCTGAAACAGCTGGAGCTGGGCATGCTGCTCAGCGAGGAGTATGACGCCAACAACGCCATCCTCACCCTGCATGCGGGCGCCGGCGGCACCGAGGCCCAGGACTGGACCTCCATGCTGCTGCGCATGTTCACCCGTTTCGCGGAGAGCAACGGCTACTCCGTGGAGACCCTGGACTTCCTGGCGGGCGACGAGGCCGGCGTGAAGAGCGCCACCATCCAGATCAACGGCCACAACGCTTACGGTTTCTTCCGTTCCGAGAAGGGCGTGCACCGTCTGGTGCGCATCTCTCCCTTCGACTCCAACGCGCGCCGTCATACCTCCTTCGCGGCGGTTGACGTGATGCCGGAGCTGGACGACACCGTGGAAGTTGACATCAACATGGACGACGTGCGTGTGGACTACTACCGCGCCAGCGGCGCAGGCGGCCAGCACGTCAACAAGACCTCCTCCGCTGTCCGCATGACCCATGAGCCCACCGGCATCGTGGTGCAGTGCCAGAACGAGCGGAGCCAGCTGCAGAACAGGGAACGCTGTATGCAGCTGCTGCGTGCGAAACTGTACGAGTTCGAGCGCATGAAACAGGAGGAGAAGATCACCGACATCGCCGGCGACTACCAGGCCATCGAGTGGGGCAGCCAGATCCGTTCCTACGTGTTCCAGCCCTACACCATGGTGAAGGACCACCGCACCGGACACGAGTCCGGCAATGTGGAAGCGGTGATGGACGGCGAGCTGCAGCCCTTCGTGGAAGCCTACCTCCAGCAGGAGTACCTGCGGAAGAAGGCCGAGGCGAAACGGATCTGACCGGATCCCTCCGCAACCTGACGGGCCTCCGGGCCCCGCACTTTTTCCGGGACGGCCCCGCGCCTCCCATATACTCTCATAAGAAGCGTTAAGGATTGGAACCATGAATATACAAGAACTGAAACAGCGCTATAACCCCCTGATGGTGGCGCTTGTCATCTTCTCCCTGTGCGTGGCCCTGTGGCTGGTGCACACCCGTTACCTGGTGGAGAAGCGTAACGATACCGTGGAGATGACGGCGGACTACCAGGCCATCCTCATGATGGCCGACCGGGACGGACAGGACGGCAAGGTCCTGCTGGAAAAATTCAAGAAGGCCGGCATCACCACGCTGGCGGTCTATGACGCCACCCTGGAGAAACTGGACCGGGCGGGCAGCCTCATCGCTGTGCCCGGCTGGGAGCTTCAGAAGCAGTCCCCGGGCTACCGGGGCGGGGTGTTCGATCCGCTGCTGAAGCGGGGAGCCGTGAACCCCGACGCGGTCTATGTGGCTCCGGGCAGAAGCGCCACCGCTTTCGCCGAGGCCCGTGAGGACCTGCGTCTCCGTTACGGACGGGACCGTGTCCGCATGCTGCCGGAAGCTCCGGAAGTGGTGGAGGTTCTGGGCGATTCCCGGGTGATGGACAAATTCGATTTCCAGACCAAGACTCCCATCATGCAGGGACCGCTGGGTCTTTCTTCCGAAGAGATGCGGCAGATCAAGGATGCCGGTTTCAAGGTGGCCGTCCGCCCGCAGAACTACCTGCCGGTGACGGACCAGGCTATCGAGAGCATCTTCAACCGTATCGAGAAATCCGGCGCCAAGGTGACCACCTATATCCCCTGCGGCACCCAGGTCATCGGCTATCCCCGCAAGGAGAATGTCATGGCCGCCGCGCTGGCCGAGCACAATATCCGGCTGGGGCTGGTGGAGCACGTGACCCAGCTGCAGTTCGCCCGTTTCCAGGGGCTGGACCCCCTGCTGCAGGCGGCTGACTACAACGCGGTCCGTGTCTACAACATCGCGCCCGCCGAGAACGCCAAGCTGACCATGGGCGACGCCCTGCGGCGCTGGGCGCTTTCCGACGAGGAGCGCAACATCCGGGTGAACTACATCCGCTTCTTCCTGAAACCGGAGGACAGCGTGGATGTGATCCCCCTGAACCTGGACTATGTGACGAAAATCACGGAGCAGGTGAAGGAGCGGGGCTTCAAGATCGGCACCGCCACCACCCTCCAGAAACTGACGCCGGAGGGCATCTACAACTCCGGCCGCAATAAAGTGGAACTGACGGAACGCACCTGCAACAGCTGCGGCGTGTTCCCCGGCTCCTATTTCCCGGGAAAAGGTTCCCTGGCCCTGCTGGCCGTGGGCATTTTCGCGGGACTGGCCCTGTACCTGGGCCTGCTCTTCCCCGGAATCCGCGGGAAATACCAGATCGGTCTGGTTGCGGTGGGCACCCTGGTGGCGGCGGGAACGCTGTTCGCCGGACGTGGTCTCCTGACCCGGCAGATTCTGGCATTCCTCTCCGCCACCATCTTCCCCGTGCTGTCCATCAGCCTGATGATGGCCTGGTGGGACCGGATGGGCCGGGAGGAGAGATCCACTATCGGCATTATCGGCACCGCCCTGTGGCAGTTGGCGCTGGCTGTGCTGCTGTCTCTGGTGGGAGCTACCTTCATCGCGGCGGTGCTGGGTGACACCCGCTTCTTCCTGGAGGCGGACATCTACCGCGGCGTGAAACTGACCTTCATCCTGCCCGTCCTGCTGACCCTCATCCTCTTCCTGAAGGAGCATGATGTCTTTGGCAGCGGCAGCGGACGCAGCGTCTCCCTGGTGAAACAGCTGCGTGACATCTGCAATATCCGCCTCACTCTGGGCTCCATCGCCATCATCGGCGTGCTGCTCTTCGTGGCGTATATCTTTGTGGGCCGCAGCGGCCATACCGACGGCGTGCCTGTGCCCGCCATCGAGATCAAACTGCGTATCTTCCTGGAACAGCTGATGTATGCCCGTCCCCGTGAGAAAGAGTTCCTCATCGGCCATCCGGCGTTCTTCCTGGCGGTGTTCGCCGCATGCCGGAACCTGCCCAACATCTGGAAACTCCTCTTCACCCTGGGGGCCGTGATCGGCCAGGGGTCCCTGGTGCAGACTTTCTGCCACATGCGGACACCGGTGATCATGAGCTATATCCGGGCCCTGGACGGCTACGCCCTGGGCGCAGCGCTGGGAATCATCGCGGTGATCGCGGCGGCGTTGCTGCTTCCCAGACTCCGTGAACTGAAAAGGAGAATGGAAGCGCATGAGTAAAATTGTCATTTCCGGTTACTACGGATTCAACAATGCCGGGGATGAGGCGCTTCTGACGGCGATCCTGGCATCCCTCCGTGAGAGGGAGCCGGAGTCGGAGATCACGGTGATCTCCGGCAGTCCCGCCGACACGAAACGGAAACATCCGGTGGCCTCTGTCCACCGTTTCTCCGCCTCCGGGATTCGGGGGGCGCTGGGGGAGGCAGACCTGCTGATCAGCGGCGGGGGCAGCCTGCTCCAGGACGTGACCAGCAAGAAGAGCCTGCTCTACTATCTGGCGGTGATCGCAGCCGCCCGGCTGAAAGGCTGCAAGGTGATGCTTTTCGCCCAGGGTATCGGTCCCATCCGGAACGGTATCATGCGGCGCCTCACCAGCCTGGTCTGCCGGGGGGTGGACTATATCACCGTGCGGGACAGGGATTCCGCTGACGAGCTCCACCGTCTGGGGATCCCCGGGGAGAAGGTGGAGGTCACGGCGGACTGCGTCCTGACCCTGCCTCCCGTAACCCGGGAGAAGGGCGACGCCATCCTGCGGGAATACGGACTGGATCCGGAGAAGCCCGTGGTGGGCGTGTCCGTGCGCAACTGGCCGGACAACGGGAACTGTCTGCGCGAGCTGGCGGAGGCCCTGGCCACCATCAGCCGGAAGCACGGCGCCCAGGTGGCGCTGCTGCCCCTCCAGTTCCCCGCGGACGTGGAGGTGTGCCGGCAGCTGAAAGAGCAGCTCCCCGCTATGGAGGAAAAGGTGGTCCTGCTGGACCGCCGGTTCACCACGGAGGAGTTCCTCAGCCTCATCGGCAACTTCTCGCTGCTGATCGGCATGCGGCTCCATGCGCTGATTTTCGCCGCGGTGGCCCATGTGCCCCTGCTGGCGGTATCCTATGACCCTAAGGTGGACAGCTTCGTGGAATCCATCGCCGGACGGGCGGTGGGCACCGTGGAGAGCCTCCGGGCGGAAGACGTGGTGGAAGCCGCGGACCGTGCCCTGTCCTGTCCTCCGGCGGAGCAGGACGAGCACATCGCCTCATTGAGAAAACTGGCGGAGCGGAACGCGGAATACGCTTTCCGTCTGCTTCATACGTAAGTGAAAAAGATAATATTGCAGTGCGCAATATTATCTTTTCTTTTTTAGCAACCCTTTTGTTAACCCTTTGGTAAAGGAGTCCTGAACATGTTAGATATGAAAGATGTATGCAAGACCTACCCGGGCGGGAACGTGGCGCTCCGTGACGTGAACGTCCATATCGACCCCGGCGAGTTTGTCTTTATCGTAGGACCCAGCGGCGCGGGCAAATCCACCTTCATCAAGATGCTGCTCCGCGAGGTGCTTCCTACCAGCGGGAGCATTGAGGTGAACGGCAAGGACATCGTCTCCATGGACCTCAAGCAGGTGCCCTATCTGCGGCGCCAGCTGGGCATCATCTTCCAGGACTACCGGCTCCTGCCGGACCGGACCGTCTACGAGAACGTGGCTTTCGCCATGCAGGTCATCGAGACCCCGTACTACAAGATCCGGCGCCGGGTGATGCGGGTGCTGGACCTGGTGGGACTCCACCGCCGTGCCCAGGCCTATCCCAATGAGCTGTCCGGCGGCGAGCAGCAGCGTATCGCCATCGCCCGGGCCATCGTCAACGAGCCCCGTCTGGTGATCGCCGACGAGCCCACCGGCAACCTGGACCCGGAGACCAGCCGGGAGATCATGGAGATCTTCACCGCCATCAACGAAGGCGGCACCACCATCATCATGGCTACCCATGACAAGGATATCGTGGACTCCATGGCCAAACGTGTCATCGCCATCGAACGGGGACAGATCGTGCGGGATGAGCAGAACGGGGTGTACGGCTATGAATCTTAAATCAAAAGAGTATTTCATCCGGGAGACGGCCAAGTCCATCCGCCGCAACGGCGTCATGAGCCTGGCCTCCATCTCCACCGTGGCCGTGTCCCTCCTGGTGCTGGGCATGTTCGTGCTGCTGTTCCTGAACACCAGCAACCTGGCCAAGTACCTGGAGTCCCAGGTGGAGATGACGGTCTACATGGAGGACACCGCCACCGGACCGGAACTGGCCCGGGTGAAAGAGAAGATAGAGAAACTGGACGGCGTGGTGAAAGTCACCGAGGTGACCAAGGCCCAGGCCATGAGCCGTTTCAAGGAGCGGCTGGGCGACCAGGCCAGCCTCCTGAACGCGCTGGGGGAGGACAACCCCTTCCCGTACTCCTTCGAGATCCAGGTGGACCGCCCCGAGCGGATCCGTGACCTGGTTCCTGTGGTGAACGGCATGGAGAAAGTGGAGACGGCCAAGTTCGGCCAGGAGGTGGTGGAGCACCTCTTCTCCCTGACCAAGGTCCTGCGTATCGGCGGCGTGGTGCTGATCATCTTCCTGTCGCTGGCCACCCTGTTCATCATCTCCAACACCATCCGGCTGACGGTCTTCGCCCGCCGGAAGGAAGTCATCATCATGAAATATGTGGGCGCCACTGACTGGTTCATCCGCTGGCCCTTCCTGCTGGAAGGAATGGCGCTGGGCTTCGGCGGCGGACTGATCGCCTGTGTCTTCGTGGACCTGGTGTATCACGGCCTCATGGCGCGGATCTACGCCACCCTGGCGTTCTTCCCGCTGCTGCCGGCCACGCCCACCCTGTATTACGTGGATATTTTCATCCTGCTCTGCGGCACCTTCATCGGCGCCCTGGGCAGCTACCTGTCACTGAAGAAATTCCTGAAAGTCTGAGGAGGTCCGGCATATGTGGATGAAGAAGTTACTGGCGGTCCTGCTGGCCTTCTCCTGCTTCCTCCCCAGTCTGACCCCGGCCCTGGCGGCAGGGGATCTGGAGAGCAAGCGGGCTGAGTATCAGGAGTCCCAGCGGAAAGTGGAGCAGGCGCGGCAGCGGAAAGAGCAGGCCGGCGCCAAAGAGGCGGAAGCCCGGGCCAGCATGAACGAGGTCATGGGCCAGCTGGCCGGTCTGCAGCAGGAGATCAACGGCCTGCAGAAACGCTCCGACAAGCTCCAGGGAGAGATCGACGAGAACAAGGCTGTCCTGGCGGAGAAGCAGAAGAAGCTGGACGCCAACATGAAGATATACAAGAAACGCCTCCGCGAGGTCTATGAGCATGGCCAGATCAACTATCTGGATGTGCTGCTGGGCGCGAAGGATTTCGGGGATTTCGCATCCCGCATGTACCTGCTCCAGAAGATCATCGCGGCGGACGTGAAATTGGTGCAGGCGGTCAAGCAGGAGATGGCGGAAGTGGAGAAACACCAGGCCCTTCTGGATGACCAGATGAAAGAGATCAAGGCCGCCCGGGAGAAACTGGACCTGCGGAAGGCCGACATCGAGAAAGTGAGAGCGCAGCGTGCGGCGCTGCTGTACAAAGCGGAGGAGGAGCGGTACAAACGGGAACAGGATTATGACCGTCTGAACGCCATCTCCGGAAACATCAGGGCCATGCTGCAGAGCATGGAGGGGCAGAGTTCCATGCCTTCCTCGGGGAACGGCCGGTTCATCTGGCCCTGCCAGGGACCGATCACCTCGCCCTATGGCTGGCGTATCCATCCCGTGTTCCATACCCGGAAATACCATTCCGGCGTGGATATCGGCGTGGACACCGGCACCCCGATCCATGCGGCGGCCAACGGCGTGATCATCTACTCCGGCTGGATGGGCGGTTACGGCTACGCTATCATGATTGACCATGGCGGCGGCCTGGTGACCATCTACGGTCACAATTCCAGCCTGGCTGTCTCGGAAGGACAGCGGGTATCCCAGGGCCAGGTGGTGGCCTATGCCGGCAGCACCGGCTACTCCACCGGCCCCCATTGCCACTTCGAGGTCCGTCTGCACGGCGAAGTGGTGAGTCCCATGCCGTATCTGCCCTGATAGGAGGCGTATAGTTTGGATTCAGAGAAGAAGAAAGACAGAAAAATAAGCATATGGGCTCTGCCCGCGGTGGCGCTGGTAAGCATCGCCATCACCCTGGGCGCCGTGGTTTTCGGGTTCTCCCGGATCACCGGTGACCTGAAGAGCGGCGTGGAGTTCCTCTACACCCTGGGCCTGGTGCGCCACAGCTATGTGGGCGAATATGACAACCGCAAGCTGCTGCAGGGCGCCATGACAGGGATGGTGAAGACACTGGACGACCCGTACTCCATCTACCTGGACGAGAAGGCCTACAACAGTCTCCATGATGTCACGGACGGTTCCTTCAGCGGCATCGGCGTGGTCATGGGCAAGAAGGACGGCCATTTCGTGGTTGTGGCTCCCATGAAGGATTCCCCCGGCGAGAAAGCCGGCATGAAATCCGGTGACCGGATCCTCACCGTGGACGGCAAGGAGGTCTCCGACCTGGAGCTGGAGGACCTGGTGGCCAAGATCCGCGGCGAGAAGGGCACCACGGTGAAAATCGGCCTGAGCCGCAAGGACACCGGTGAGAAATACGAGGTCAGCGTGGTCCGGGACGACATCAAGATCGATTCCGTGGCCGGCGAGATGCTGCCCGGCACCAAGATCGGCTATATCCGTATCGCCGTGTTCAACGAGAGCACCGGGGCGGATTTCGCCAAAGTCTATGCGGACCTGGAGAAACAGGGCATGAAAGCCACAGTGCTGGACCTGCGGGAGAACCCCGGCGGCCTCCTCAGGGCCTGCATGGAAGTGTCCAACTACCTGGTTCCCAAGGGAACGGTGGTATCCATCACCGACCGCAACGGGAAGACCACCAAGTACCAGTCCAACCTGAAAGAGGTGCGGTATCC
>CALAZX010000207.1 GCA_937926555.1 uncultured Negativicutes bacterium
ACGCCCTGGACCTGGGGCTGGACGTGCGCAAGTCCCTGGACACCTTCCGGCAGTACCGGGAGGGGAAGGCGAAAAGGATGGCGAAGCTGGAGGAGCTGCGGAACAGCGGCCTCTCCATTGCGCCGGGTGAGGGCGGCGTCTACGTGCTGGTGATCGGCGAGTCCGCCACCCGGGACCACTGGAGCCTCTACGGCTACGGCCGGCCCACCACTCCCTGGGCGGAGAAGTTTGCCGCCGCTCCGGGGACGGTGTGGTTCCCCCGGGCCTACGCCAACTACACCCATACGGTGCCGTCCCTGAGCTATGCCCTCAGCGCCAAGAACCAGTACAACGACGTGGGGGTGGAGGAGGCCTACTCCCTGCTGGAGGTGGCGAAAGCCGCCGGTTATAGGACCTACTGGCTCAGCAACCAGCTGCGCTACGGCCTGTGGGATACCCCTGTGTCCGCCATGGCCTCCACCGCCGACGAGCAGGTATGGATCAACGGCAATGTGGGCGGCACCACCGCCACCCAGGCCTATGACGGGGAGCTGGTCCGCCATCTGGAGAATCTGGACCTGGCGCAAAACTCCCTGGTGGTGGTCCATCTCATGGGCAGCCACGCCACCTACAACGACCGGTATCCCGGAGACCGGGCGGTTTTCAAGGATAATACCGGGGAGAACTCCGTGGACGCCTACGACAACAGCATCCGCTATACGGACGGGGTGCTCCGGGACATCTACGGTACTGTCAGCTCCCGGAAGGATTTCCGGGCTCTGGTCTACTTCTCCGACCACGGGGAGGACGCGGAGGGCGGCCGGCGCCACGAGAGCAGCAAGTTCATCTGGACCATGGCCCGTATCCCCATGGTGGTGACCCTGTCCCCCTCTTTCCTGAAACAGCGGCCGGAGACGGTGAAGGCCCTGGAGATGAACCGGAACCGGGGCTGGACCAACGACCTGGTCTACAACCTGATGACGGACCTCATGGGCATCCAGGGTGCGCCCCTCCAGGAGGACCGGTTCGATGCTGCCTCCCCCGGGTACGGCATCCCGGAGGACCGGCTCTCCACCCTCCACGGGAAGCGGAAGATCAGTGAGGACGTGCCCCGGAACGCCTCCTTCGCCGAACGCTGGTGAAGGAGGACCGGATTCCGCCGGTCCGCTATGGACGGGACTGTATCAAAACCCCGTTTTCCGCCAAATAAACCGTAAAAAAGCTTACAATGCAAGAAATAATCAAAAAAATCCCCGGTGTTGGGACAAAAGTACTTGCATTATAGATAATTTGGTGTATAATCAAATCATTACCAAAACTGAATATCCGTGGATGAAGTATATGGGAGAACGACGCAAGTCTGCCGAAGGAGCTAAACTCTCAGGCGCTTTCCGTACTGAAAGCAGAACCATATATGGACACATCTCTGGAGAGTCCCGCAAGGGCGCCGAAGGTGCACGATGATATCCCCGATATCGTCTTATCTCTCAGGCAAAAGGACAGAGCTATGGATGACGGATCACTGACCCATGATATGACAGGGCTGTTTTCCGCTTGCCAGATACTTGACTTATCTCCGGAGGATTTCAGAGATAAGTTTTTTTATTTGGAGGAGGAGACATTTCATGGGATTGGATTTATTGAATGCGATTGACAGTTTTATCTGGGGGCCGCCGCTACTGGTGCTCCTGGTGGGCACGGGCATCTTTCTGAGCGCCCGTCTGGGCTTCCTGCAGATTGCCCGCCTGCCGAAAGCGATGAAGCTCATTCTCACCGCGAAGAACAACGGTGCCGGTGACACCACCAGCTTCAAGGCGCTGTGCACGGCCCTGGCCGCCACTATCGGTACGGGCAACATCGTGGGCGTGGCCACGGCAGTGAAAGCCGGCGGCCCCGGTGCGCTGTTCTGGATGTGGGTGGCAGCCTTCTTCGGCATGGCCACCAAATATGCGGAAGGCCTGCTGGCCGTGAAGTACCGTTCCAAAGACGAGAACGGCGATATCGCCGGCGGCCCCATGTTCTACATCGAGAAGGGCCTGGGCGAGAAATACAAACCCCTGGCTGTGATGTTCGCCATCTTCGGCGTAGGCGTTGCTTACTTCGGCATCGGTACCTTCGCCCAGGTGAACGCCATCGTGGATATCACCCAGCTGTCCCTGGGTATCGACAAGATCTGGGTCGCCATCGCGCTCACCGCGCTGGTAACCGCTGTCACCATTGGCGGCCTGCGCTCCATCGCCAACGTGGCAGGTAAAGTGGTTCCCTTCATGGCGGTTGTGTACTTCATCGCCACCGTGGGCTACCTGATCATCTTCGCCGACCGTGTGCCCGGTGCCATCATGGAAGTGCTGCGCTGCGCTTTCACTCCCACCGCCGCTGCAGGCGGTTTCGCAGGCGCCACCGTGATTGTGGCCATGCGTTCCGGTATCGCACGTGGCGTATTCTCCAACGAGTCCGGTCTGGGCTCCGCGCCGATTGTGGCAGCTGCGGCCAAGACCAAATGGCCTGCCGAGCAGGGTCTGGTATCCATGACCGGTACCTTCATCGACACCATCGTCATCTGTACCCTCACCGGTCTGACCCTGGTTGTCAGCGGTCTGTGGAAAGGCGACCTGAACGGCGCCGCACTGACCCAGGCAGCTTTCCTGCAGGGCTATCCGGAAGCGGGCAAATACATCCTCATGATCGGTCTGGTGCTCTTCGCGTTCACCACGATCCTGGGCTGGAATTACTACGGCGAGCGTTGCATCGTGTACCTGGCCGGCGTCAAAGCCATCCTGCCCTACCGCATCATCTTCATCTGCCTCATCGCCATGGGCGCTTTCCTGAAACTGGAAGCCATCTGGGTGCTGGCGGATATCGTCAACGGCCTCATGGCCATCCCGAACCTGATCGCGCTGCTGGCGCTGTCCGGTGTGGTTGTGGCTGAGACGAAACGCTACTTCGCACATGTGAAGGCAGGCGACGTGGACGAGGTCAACGGCCTCATCGACGAAGGCATGCTGGAAGCCGAGAAACGGGATGTGGAGGAAGTTATCGCCTTCAAGACCGCTGGTCAGCACGACTGAGACGGCCTCCGCACTGAGAGGGAATCCCGCGGCGATGTCCGAGGGGCTTCCCGGTCCGAACCCATGAAGCTCTGATAGAGATGAGAAACACAGAGAAATACAAAAGCACGTCATCCGATGGATGGCGTGCTTTCTTATGACCAGGTGGAAATAAAGAGGAAATAATCTTTTATTTGTTTACTGTTACACTTTGGTGTATGATTGGTAAAACTGTACAATATGGAAGAAATTCCGTTATAATAGAGATATCAAAGGATTTATGATAAGGAGCGGAGTTCGTGAAGGATAAAAAGGCAAGTGACAAGAAACTTCTCAAAGAAGTTGTGTATGATTCACTGAGAAATAAAATACTGAATGGGGAATTCCATCCCGGAACGGTGCTCAATGAACGAGATCTGTCCCATCTTCTGGGGGTAAGCCGGACACCGGTACGCGAGGCGCTGAAAGCGCTGGAAGTGGAGGACCTGGTGGAGCATATCCCTTACACAGGCGTTGTGGTCAAAGAGATGAACCTGCGGGAACTGCGGAATATTTTTGAGGTTCGCACCGTGCTGGAGGTTTTCGTGGTCAAGCTGGCTTTTGAGAAGATCAACCGTGAGATCATGCGGACACTGCAGCAATGTATCGACGACCAGGATAAATTTGTCCGGGACGCCAATGATAAGTTGCAGGAGTTCATGAGACTGGACATGGAGTTCCATAATATCCTGGCCTCCACTACAGACAATCCGCTTCTGAAACAGCTGATAGAGAAAATGCGGATCAAGGCTATGGTGCTGGGAATCAATGCCCTGAATGTGGGTGTACACCGTTTTACAGAGACGATTGAGGAGCATCAGGCCATTCATGATGCGCTGGAGAAAGGTGACCTGGCGCAAGCGATGGCCGCCATGGAAAGGCATATACAGAATACGTATGACAGCGCTTATGAAGCGCTGGTGAGAAACTAAAAAAGACCTGCCATGACAAGGCAGGTCTTTTTTTAGTTGACGAAATATACACAGCAGGTATACAATAATCATAGATGGTATACCAAAATAATAAATGTATACCAAAATATAAAAGGAGGCGGTTCTTTATGAAAAATGTATTGGAATTGAATGTTGTTGGTAAAGGCGCTTTGACATTTGAAGTCAAAAAGATCTTCAATGGTGGCTATGCAGGCCGCGATCAGGCTCTGGTACGCGGACATATTGAAGAACTCGGCAAACTGGGAATCCCGGCTCCTTCCACTTCTCCCACGTTGTATCCGATTTCTCATTATCTGGCTACCACCAGCGACAGTGTGCAGGTTCAGAATGAAGAATCTTCCGGCGAAGTTGAGTATGTTCTCCTCTATAAGGACGGCAAGGTTTACGTTACTGTAGGCTGCGACCAGACTGACCGTAATCTGGAGACATTCAGCGTTCCGAAATCCAAACAGGCGGCTCCGGACGTTCTGGCCAAAGATGTATGGCTGTACGATGAAGTGAAAGACCATTTCGAAGATATTGAACTCGAATGCTATGTAGTGGTTAAGGGTGAGCGCAAACTCTACCAGAAAGGTAAAGTGGGCGACCTGATGCTTCCCGAGGAATGGAAAGAGATTTTTGCGGAGAAAGGCGTGGAGAAAGATGGCAATATCTTCTTCTCCGGCACAATCAACACGGTAAGCAAAGACCTTATTTTCGGCGAGAGATACGAGATGACGATGAGAGACAACAAGCTTGGCCGCTCCATCACTCATACATATGATGTTGAGTTCCTGCCGAAAGGAATTGAATAACAGGGATTGAAGAAATAGGAGTCATATCATGGATAAGGTAACTAATGTTCCGAAACCCAAGAAAAGCGTGATGTTTGGTGCTATCTTCCTGATGGCCACTTCCGCTATCGGTCCCGCGTTCCTGACTCAGACAAGCTATTTCACTGAAAAATATCTGGCCAGTTTCGGCTTTGCGATTCTCGCATCTATTCTGATTGACATAGCTGTCCAGCTCAATGTCTGGCGGGTAATCTGCCTGTCGGGCAAGCGGGGACAGGATGTGGCGGAAGGTGTCTTCCCCGGCCTGGGCAAGCTGCTGGCTGTCCTGATTGTGCTGGGCGGCCTGGTATTCAATATCGGTAACGTTGCTGGTGCCGGGCTCGGCCTCCATGTGCTGACCGGGGTAACTGTCCAGACAGGTGCCGCTATCTCCGGCATCATCGCGCTCCTGGTGTTCGTATGCAAGAATGCGGGTAAAGCGATGGACGCCGTGGCCCAGTTCCTGGGTGGTCTGATGATCATCCTGGTGGGCTATGTGATGCTGTCCTCCAATCCTCCCTATGCGGAGGCCGCAATCAAGACTGTCGCTCCGGACAATATCGGTCTGCTGGTATTCCCGCTGATCACCCTGATCGGCGGTACGGTAGGCGGTTATATCACATTCTCCGGTGCTCATCGTCTGATTGACGCAGGTATCACCGGGATGCAGTATGAGAA
This sequence comes from uncultured Negativicutes bacterium, assembly GCA_937926555.1. Classification (GTDB taxonomy): domain Bacteria; phylum Bacillota; class Negativicutes; order Acidaminococcales; family Acidaminococcaceae; genus Succiniclasticum. Next base: position 5,509 of record CALAZX010000207.1, read on the forward strand.
GCAGATCAATCAGACTGCGATCCGTGGCATCCTGACCACCGGTGTGATGAGAGTACTGCTGTTCCTGGCTGTGCTGGGTGTAGTTTCCAGCGGACACAAACTGGATCCATCCAACCCCGCTGCTACCGCATTCCAGGTAGCTGCAGGTCCTGTGGGTTACTATCTGTTCGGCATGGTGATCTGGGCAGCTGCCCTGACCTCCATTATCGGCGCGGCTTATACCAGTGTATCTTTCCTGAAATCCTTTGGTGACTTTTTCGTAAAGAATAACAACAAGATCATCATCGGCTTCATCATTTTCTCCACGCTGGTATTCACGATGGTAGGCAGACCGGTATCCGTGCTTGTTGTTGTCGGATCCATCAATGGTCTGGTTCTGCCGTTGACCTTGCTGGCCATCATTCTGGCGGCAAGAAAGAAATCCATTATGGGGGATATGTACCATCATCCCGTCTGGTTGTCCGCGATCGGTATTGCGGCGACTGTGATTACTGCTGTTGTCGGCATCAAGTCTCTTGGTGCTATCGCAAAACTGTTCCAGTAGTGATGAAGGGAGAATAATGGCATGAAAAAAAGAGTGACCATCGTTCAGATGGCTGTTGAATTAGGCGCGCCGGAAGAGAATTACAAGCATGCGCTTGCTCTTCTGGAAAAAGCCATGAAAGACAATCCGGATATCATTGTCCTGCCGGAGACATGGAATGTGGGATTCTTTCCGAAAGACAACCTGAAAGAGCTGGCGGATAAGGACGGTGCCCGTACCAAGGCGTTCCTCTCCGAATTCGCGAAAGCCCATGATGTGAATATCGTGGGCGGTTCCGTGGCAGTGCTGCGGGAAGGCAAGGTTTACAATACAACGTATATTGTGGACCGTTCAGGTGCTGTGATTTCCGAATACGACAAGGTGCACGGGTTCTCACCTTCCGGTGAGCATGAGTTTTTCCAGGGAGGGACCCGGACCCATGCTTTCAAGCTGGACGGGATTCCCTGCTCCAGTGTGATCTGCTACGATCTCCGGTTCCCTGAGCTGTTCCGTACAGAGACCATCAAAGGCGTGGATCTGTTCTTTGTTCCTGCCGAATGGCCTGATATCCGGGTGAACCATTGGGTGACCCTGAATACGGCAAGGGCGATTGAGAATCAGATGTATCTGTGCGCAGTGAACGGCTGCGGTACCGCCGGTGATACAAAGTATGGCGGCAATTCCCTGCTGATCAGCCCCTGGGGTGACGAGCTCATCCATTGTGGCGGCAGCGAGGAGATACAGATACATGAGATTGATCTGGATATCATCAAGAATATCCGGGAAAGCATCAATGTATTTCGCGACAGAAAACCGGAGTGCTACAAGCTCTGATAGAGACGAGAAACACAGAGAAATACAGAAAGCACGTCATCCTTGAGGATGGCGTGCTTTTTTGATGTCTGTTTTCTATATGGTGATTGAGGGTTCCGTCCCGTTCCGGGCGCTGTCGCTGTGACAGCCGCCGTTGTCACTGTTTCCGGTCTTTCCAGTGGATCTTGGCACCCTTCACCTTGGAGCCGGCGCTGATCCCCAGCAGATGCTTCAGCAGGTCCGACACGAAGGGATTCGTGGTGGCCCGGAGGCATTCCGTCATGGCGTTCTTCAGCGCCGGGGTGATGGCCTCTCTGGGCCAGCGGTTCAGGTTCACCGTAGCGGTGAGCATGGCATGCTCCAGGCCCGAGGTGAGGGCGCTGGCCAGGATGAACTCCCCTTCGCCGGGATGGTGGATCAGGTAGGCGCAGAGGGTAGTGAGGGCTTTCTCGTCGCTGAGATAGAGGGGCAGGTTCTTCTGGGCCTCCAGGAGGAAGTCCAGATGACGCTTCAAGGCCACCGCCGGGTCCCGGTTCTTGTCCGATTTCACCAGCAGGTAGCGCAGGGCTGTCTGGTTCTCCGGATGCTTCCGGTAGAAGGCGAAGATGGTCTCCCAGATGTCGATGTCCAGGTTGGCGGCCAGCTCCACATGGTCCTGCCGCACCCGTCCGTTGGAGGTGAGGACGTTCTTGCGGATCTCCGGCTCCCAGTCCCTGCTGTAGATCAGCTTGTCGCACTTGGCGATGAGAAGCTGGGTGGCGTTCTGGGGCAGGATGTCCCAGGAGCCCAGAGTCACGATCTCCTCCAGCTTGCGTTTCACCGCCAGGACGGGCAGCACGGTTTTCGGCGTGGTGGCCCATTGCTCACCGTGACGCAGGAAGTGGGTCAGGAGCAGGTTCAGGTCGATGGGGACCTCTACGGGGAACATGTCGCCCCAGGGGGTCTGCTTGATGGGTTCCGGCGGCGTCAGGTAGATCATGTAGGCCGCCAGGATCTCCGCCACGGAATGGTAGGCCTCCAGGGTCAGCTCCTTCTTCTGGACCAGGTTCGTCACCTGTCCCTCCACCACCACCAGCGGTGCCAGCGGCGGCCAGAAGACACGGAGTTTCAGCCCGTGCTTCACCAGCCAGGACTGCTTCTGCGGGGTGTCATACTCCAGGCAGGAGAGGAGCACCGCCTTGCCCCAGCCGTGGGTGCGCCGCGCCAGGTACCACAGCTCCTTCTGGGGCAGGGTCTTGTTCAGGGTGCAGGTGAGGCAGAGGCAGGGGGTGAACTCCTCGCAGCGGGCCAGGGTGAAGAGGTCCTTGTACATGGTGGCGGAGTACTCCTCCCGGATATACTCCGGTCCCAGCACCGTGCAGAGGAGGTAGACGAATTTCAGCACTTCCCGGTGGGCACCGGTGTAGAGCCATTCCTCCGCCAGGGACACCAGATCCTCCCGGCTGACGTGCTCCTCTTTGAGCCGCTCCACCAGGGGGAAGAAGATGGTGATCACCTCGATGCCGGTGATGGCGTTGTAGAGCCTGCGTTTCGCCGCCGGGGTGGGGTTGGCCAGCCAGCGGCTCAGCAGGTGGTGTATCTTGTTCAGGGTCTCCTGGTTCTCCGGTGTCTCCGCGATGCGGAACAGCGCCGCGTCGGCATCCCCGTAGCTGTAGGGCTGGAGGGGCTTGTCGGGCAGCGGGCTCCGGTTGTAGGCACCGTCCTTGTCCAGGTTGTCAATCACATAGAGGAACAGACTGTGTCTGCGTATTTCCTGTTCATTCATCAGCGACCTTCCTTTCTGTCTGTCAGGCTGCTTTATCCGGTTTTGCCGGCTCCGCGGGGTTCTGCGGATCTGCCGGCACCTCCTTCTTCTGTCTCAGCTCTTCCGGCACCTTCACGGTGCGGTCCAGTTTATCGATCCATTTCTCCGCCTTGTGGTCGAAGGTGCGGATCTCAATCCGGTCGGGATAGAGGTAGAGGGAGTTGGTGCATACAGGCATGGTCTCCCAGGAGGGATTGTGCAGGTTGAGGATTTTCCCTTCGTACCAGTTGGTCTGGGAGGCGAAGGCAGGCTCCGATGCGGGGGTATGGGTGTGTCCGGATACCCAGATCAGCACCTGGGGGTTCTTCATGAGTATATCATGCAGCTCTTTGTAGGGATGCACGTAGTTGTTGGGGTTGCCGATCTTCTTGTTGTACTTGTCCAGGGTTCCCGGCAGGGGCGCGTGGCAGAAGATCAGCGTGGGTCTGTCTTTATGGTCCTCCAGTGTCCGGGCCAGCCAGTCCAGCTGCTGATGGGACAGGGATACGGAATACGGGCTGGTGGGGTCGTCCACGGAGAGGAACACCAGCAGGTACTCACCCATCTCCCGGCTGTAGTAGAGGGGCCCGAAATACTGCTGATACCGCTCCAGATGGGCTTCCCGCACGGCGGGGGAGGAGCGGACCACCTTGGTGGGGGCCGGGGAGATATCCTCGTAGATGATCTCGTGGTTGCCGGCGATGAACGTCTTGGGCTGGTTCAGCCGGCTGATGAACTGGGTGGTCAGATTGTAGTCCTTGCGGCTGCCGGTGAGCTGGACCATGTCGCCGGTGAAGACGGTGAGGTCCACATCGGGCCAGCTGTTGATCTGTTCCAGGGCACGGTCTTTGGCGGATATTTTGCCTTCCCGTTTGCTGGCTTTCCGCTCATCGGTCTTGCTGGGATAATGGATGTCACTGGCGATGACCAGACGGTGATAGTCCCGGGCCTCCGGCGCGATGACGCGGCGGGGGTTCTGGCCGCAGCCGGCCAGCACGGTGAGACAGAGAGCGGCCAGAAGCAGGAACCGCCATATTTTATGAGAGATTCGTGTCATGATAGTACCACCTTTGCAAGAGATTGGGTGAGTTTCCGCGGCCCTTCCGGTGGCCGCTGTATTCCGTCCGGGAATAACATACATGCTAAAAAGGAAAAAACTTCACCTCTACTATTTTACCCCAAAAACAGGGTTATGAAAAGAACCTCCGGAAAGGATTCCGGAGGTTCCAGAGTTTATGTTCAGTTGCCGCGCCGTTTCCGGCGGGATGTTCCATACGGCAGCCGCATATGATGAGGCGGTCTCAGCCTCCGTTCATACAGCCGCAGTATCAGGGGACGGGTCTGTATCAGTTGCGGATCTCGATCTCCATCAGGCAGTCGCCGCTGTCGATACGGCTGGCGGCCTGTACATGGATCAGGGATACGATGCCGCTGATGGGGGCCGCGATGGTGGTCTCCATCTTCATGGCCTCGGTGATGATCAGCGGGGTGCCCTTGGTCACGGACTGGCCTTCCTCAACCAGCACTTTCACCACGGAGCCGGACAGGGTGGCAGCCACTTCGCCGGGCTTGCTCCGGTCGGCTTTCTTGCGGGTGACGGTGGTGGTCTCCACGTTCTTGTCGAAGATCTCCAGTTCGCGGGGCAGGCCGTTGAACTCGAAGGCCACGGTGCGTTTGCCGCTCTCGTCGGGATCGCTGATGTGGATCAGTTTGATCACCAGGACTTTGCCCTTCTCAATCTCCACGTTGATCTCCTCGCCGGGAGTCATGCCGAAGAAGAAGCTGGGGGTGTCCAGTACGGATACGTCGCCGTAATCCTTCACACGGTTCACCCACTGGCGGAACACGTCGGGATACATGCAGTAGGAGCTGACAGCCTCGTCGGTGACGGGGGCGCCCATCTCTTTCAGCTCGGCCCGTTTCGCCTCGAAGTCAACCGGCGGCAGTACGGCGCCGGGACGGTGGGTGATGGGTTCCTTGCCTTTGAGGATGATCTGCTGCAGTTTCTTCGGGAAGCCCATGTAGGGAGTGCCGATACGGCCTTCGAAGAACTCGATGACGGATTTCGGGAAGTCCATGGTCTCGCCTTTGGCGTAGACGTCCTCCTCGGACAGTTCGTTCTGGACCATGAACAGGGTCATGTCGCCCACCACCTTGGAGGAGGGGGTCACCTTGATCACGTCGCCGAACATCATGGATACGCGGTGGTACATGTCTTTGATCTCTTCCCACCGGTCCAGCAGGCCCAGTGCCGCAGCCTGCTGTTTCAGGTTGGTGTACTGGCCGCCGGGCATCTCATGCACATATACTTCCGGGTTGGGGAAGGTCTCCGTCTTGTCCGCCGCTTTGTAGTAGGGACGGACGGTCTCCCAGTACCGGGACATCTCGTTGAGGGCGGATACGTCCAGATGGGGTTTCCGGGGATGGCCGGAGAGGGCGTATACCAGGCCCGCGGTGCTGGGCTGGGAAGTGCCGCAGCTCATGGCGCTCATGGCGGTGTCCACGATGTCCACGCCGGCGTCGATGGCACGGGCGTAGGTGTAGATGGAGTTGCCGCTGCCGTCATGGGTGTGCAGATGGATGGGCACGTCCACGGCGTCCTTCAGGGCGCTGATCAGCTGGTAGGCGGCCTCCGGTTTCAGCAGGCCGGCCATATCTTTGATGGCGATGATGTGGGAGCCGGCTTTCTCCAGCTCTTTCGCCATGTTCACATAGTATTCCAGGTTGTATTTCTCGCGGGTGGGGTCCAGGATGTCGCCGGTGTAGCACAGGGAGGCCTCGGCCACCTTGTTGCACTCACGGACGGTCTCGATGGACAGCCGCATGTTGTCCAGGCTGTTGAGGGAGTCGAAGATGCGGAATACGTCCACGCCGTTCTCGGCGGACAGGCGGATGAACTCTTTCACCACGTTGTCCGGATAGCTGGTGTAGCCTACGGCGTTGGCGCCGCGGAGCAGCATCTGGAACAGCACGTTGGGAGCGGCCTCGCGGAATTTCTTCAGACGGTCCCAGGGGCTCTCGTCCAGGAAACGGTAGGCCACGTCGAAGGTGGCGCCGCCCCAGCATTCGAAGGAGAACAGCTCCGGCAGTTTGCCGGCGGTGTCCCTGATCACCCGCAGCATGTCCGCGGTGCGGAGGCGGGTGGCGAAGAGGGACTGGTGGGCGTCACGGAAGGTGGTGTCGGTGATGAGCACCTCGCCACGGTCCTTCACCCAGCGTGCCAGGCCTTCCGGGCCTTCGGCGTCCAGAATCTGCTTGGTGCCCCGGGGCAGCTCGCCCTCGAAGGGTTCCGGCATGTTCAGGGGCACGAATTCCGGTTTGGGCTGGGGTCCCACATTGGCGTAGCCGTTGACGGTGGTCTCGGCCAGGTACTGCAGCAGCTTGGTGCCGCGGTCATGGCTCTCGGGGAACTCGAACAGTTCCGGCGTCTCGTCGATGAAGTTGGTGGTGTAGCTGCCGTCCACGAATTTCGGATTCTGCAGCACGTTCTCCAGGAAAGCGATGTTGGTCTTCACGCCGCGGATACGGAACTCCTTCAGGCAGCGCAGCATCTTGGAGATAGTGATCTTATGGGTCAGACCCCAGGTGGTGGCTTTTACCAGCAGGGAGTCGTAGTAAGGCGTGATGACGGAGCCGGTGAAGGCGTTGCCGCCGTCCAGACGGATGCCCATGCCGCCGCCGCTGCGGTAAGCGATGAGCTTGCCGGTGTCCGGCATGAAGTTGTTGGCGGGATCCTCGGTGGTGATACGGCACTGGATGGCCTCGCCGCGGTACGCCACTTTATCCTGCTCGGGGATGCCGATCTCCTCGCTGTGGAGGCCGTAGCCCTCGGCGATCTTGATCTGGCTCTGCACGATATCGATGCCGGTGATGGCCTCGGTGACCGTATGCTCGACCTGGATACGGGGGTTCACTTCGATGAAGTAGAAGTTGCCGTCGGGAGTCACCAGGAACTCCACGGTGCCGGCGCTGATGTAGTTCACGTTCTTCATCAGCTTCACGGCGGCGTCGCAGATCTTCTTCCGCAGCTCTACGGGCAGGAAGGATGCGGGAGCCATCTCCACCACTTTCTGGTGGCGGCGCTGTACGGAGCAGTCACGCTCGAACAGATGCATGATCTCGCCCTGGGAGTCGCCCAGGATCTGCACTTCGATATGTTTCGGGTCCACCAGGCATTTCTCCAGGTAGATCTCATCGCTGCCGAAAGCTTTCAGGGCTTCGGATTTGGCCAGGGAATAGGCGGTGTCCACCTCGTCGGCGTTCTTCACCACGCGCATGCCGCGGCCGCCGCCGCCGTTGACGGCTTTGATCATGATGGGGAAGCCGTACTTCTCGCCGAAGGCTTTCACGTCCTCAGCGGAGGCGATGGGGCCGTCGCTTCCCGGAATCATGGGGATCTCGGCCAGTTTCGCCTGTTTGCGGGCGTTGACCTTGTCGCCGAACATGATCAGGTGTTCCACACGGGGGCCGATGAAGATCAGGCCCTCCTCCTCACAGCGTTTGGCCAGCTCGGCGTTCTCGGACAGGAATCCGTAGCCGGGATGGATGGCGTCCACGTTGTGCTCTTTCGCGATGCGCATAATATCTTCAATATCGAGATAGGCTTCCACAGGGCCCTTGCCCTTGCCTACCTGATACGCTTCATCTGCTCTGTTACGATGGAGTGAGAGTGTGTCCTCTTTGGAGAAAATGGCGATGGTGCGGATGCCAAGCTCATTGCAGGCACGGAAAACGCGGATAGCGATCTCTCCGCGGTTAGCAACTAATACGGTTTTTATTTTCTGCATAACCCAACCTCCTTAGTAGTGTATCTCTATTCTATTATAGAAGAAATCTGAAATCAACCGGGTAGACAGATGTATACATTATATCTTCCCGGGTTTGCATATCATTTGTTACACTTTTCCGTATTTTCGCTGTTCCGGGTGGAAAAGGATGTGTTTTAACGGATTGTTCCGTTATTTTTCACTTGTCTAATCTATACTTACAGGGTAGAATAAGCTATAATCTAATGTAGGTCAGCCTGCTTTGGAAAAGGCTGACCCATAAGTCAGAATGACACAGGAGGAAGAAAATGGACCAGAAAGGCAAGAAACCACTTTATTTCTATTATATACTGGCCTTTGTCGTGATCATGGCGCTGAACGCGTACGTGTTCCCGGCCATGATGAAGACCAAAGTCAGTGAGGTGTCCTACGGCACATTCATCGAGATGGCCGACGAGGGCAAGTTCTCCAAAGTGGAGATCAGCGACAAGCGTATCGCCGCATCCGCCAAGGGTGACGACGAGAAGATCTATGTGACGGGCCGTGTGGACGACCCCCAGCTGGTAAGCCGGCTGATGAAGAACAAGGTGAACTTCCAGCAGGTTGTTCCCCGTGAACCCTCCCCGCTGGAGAACTTCTTCTTCACCTGGGTGGTGCCCATCCTGTTCTTCTTCATACTGGGACAGCTGTTCATGCGCTATATGAGCGGCAAGATGGGCGGCAACGCCATGAAGTTCGGCAAGAGCAACGCCAAGGTCTATGTGGAGGCCCAGACCGGCATCACCTTCGCGGATGTGGCTGGCCAGGATGAGGCCAAAGAGGCCCTGGTGGAGCTGGTGGACTTCCTGCACAACCCCCAGAAATACAAAGATATCGGCGCCAGCATGCCGAAAGGCGCGCTGCTGGTAGGCCCTCCCGGCACCGGTAAGACCCTGCTGGCCAAGGCCATCGCCGGCGAGGCCAAAGTGCCCTTCTTCTCCATCAGCGGCTCCGAGTTCATCGAAATGTTCGTCGGCATGGGTGCCGCCCGTGTCCGCGACCTGTTCGACCAGGCCCAGAAGAAGGCTCCCTGTATCGTCTTCATCGACGAGATCGACGCCATCGGCAAGAAGAGGGATAACGGCGCTTTCGGCAGCAATGACGAGCGTGAGCAGACGCTGAACCAGCTGCTCTCCGAGATGGACGGCTTCGACAGCAGCAAGGGTGTCATCATCCTGGCAGCCACCAACCGTCCGGAATCCCTGGACAAGGCGCTGCTGCGTCCGGGCCGTTTCGACAGACGTATCCCCGTGGAGCTTCCCGATCTGAAAGGCCGTGAGGCGATCCTGAAAGTACATGCGAAAGACGTGCGGATGGGCGAGGGCATCGACCTGAACGCCATCGCCAGAGCCACCGCCGGCGCCAGCGGCGCCGAACTGGCCAACATCATCAACGAGGCCGCCCTCCGGGCTGTCCGCATGGGCCGCGACAGAGTGAACCAGCAGGACCTGGAAGAGTCCGTTGAGGTCATCATCGCCGGTTACCAGCGGAAAGGCGCTGTCATCTCCCCCGAGGAGAAGAAGATCATCGCCTACCACGAAATCGGCCATGCCCTGGTGGCTGCAAGCCAGAGCAACACCGCACCGGTGCACAAGATCACCATCGTGCCCCGTACCAGCGGCGCGCTGGGTTACACCATGCAGGTGGACAAGGAAGAGAAAGTGCTCCAGAGCAAAGAGGAGCTGTTCAATAAGATCGTCACCATCACCGGCGGCCGTGCGGCCGAGGAGGTCATCTTCAAACAGATCACCGGCGGCGCCGCCAACGACATCGAGCAGGCAACCCGTCTGGCCCGCGCCATGGTCACCCGTCTGGGCATGACCGAGGAGTTCGACATGATGGGCTGCGAGACCCTGCAGAACGCCTACCTGGGCGGCGACACTTCCATGACCTGCAGCGAGCAGACCGCGGCCAAGATCGACGCGAAAGTCATGGAGATCATCAAATCCGCTCACAAGAAAGCCATCAGCATCCTGGAAGAACGCAAGGACGACATGGAGAAGCTGGTAGACTACCTGCTTGAGAAAGAGACCATCACCGGCGCCGAGTTCATGGCCATCCTCCACGGCGAGGACCCGGAAGAGGCCAACCGCAAGGCCCAGGAAGAGGAAGAGTCCAAACTGTCCGGAGAAG
>CALAZX010000208.1 GCA_937926555.1 uncultured Negativicutes bacterium
CCGCGGTCAGATCTTGCCTTTCTTGGCCTTGCCCAGATAGGCCTCCCGCACCGAGGCGTCGGCCAGCAGCTCGCTGCCGCTGCCTTCCATGCGGATGGTCCCCGTCTCCAGCACATAGGCCTTGTGGGCCACTTTCAGCGCCATATTGGCGTTCTGCTCCACCAGGAGCACCGTGACGCCCTGGTCGTTGATCTCCCGGATGATGCGGAAGATCTCCTTGATGATGAGGGGCGCCAGCCCCAGGGAGGGCTCGTCCATCATGATCAGTTTCGGCCGGCACATCAGCGCCCGGCCCAGGGCCAGCATCTGCTGCTCGCCGCCGGACAGAGTGCCCGCCAGCTGCCAGTGACGCTCCTCCAGTCTCGGGAAGGTATCGTAAATCTTGCGGATGTCCTCCTTGATGCCTTCCGTGTCGTCCCGCAGGTAAGCGCCGATCTTCAGGTTTTCCAGCACCGTCAGGTTGGGGAAGACCCGCCGCCCCTCCGGTACCAGGGTGATGCCCTGCCGCACGATCTTCTGGGAGTTCATACCGTTGAGGACCGTGCCGTCATAGTCGATGGTGCCGCTTTTCGGCTTCTCCAGCCCCATGATGGTCCGCAGCAAGGTGCTTTTCCCCGCGCCGTTGGCGCCGATGAGGGTGACGATCTCACCCTGGGGCACTTCGATGCTGATTCCCTTCAGGGCCTCGATGCCGCCGTAAGCCACTACCAGATTGTCGATTTTAAGCATGTCAATCCTCCCCCAGATACGCGGTGATGACCCGCTGGTTGTTCTGAATGCTCTCCGGATCCCCCTGGGCGATGGTCATGCCGAAGTCCAGGACGTAGATCCGGTCGGAGATCTCCATCACCAGGTCCATATGGTGCTCGATCATGAAGATGGTCAGCCCGAACTGGTCCCGGATGTGGCGGATGAAATCCGTCAGCTCGTCGGTCTCCTTGGGGTTCATCCCCGCCGCCGGCTCGTCCAGGAGCAGGAGCCGGGGACTGGTGGCCAGGGCCCGGATGATCTCCAGGTGCCGCTGCTGCCCGTAAGGCAGGGAGGAGGCCTTCTCGTTCCGCAGGTCCCACAGGTCCACCTCTTTCAGGAGGGCTTCCACGGACTCGCGCATGGCCGCCTCCTCTTTCCGGTACCAGGGCAGCCGGAAAGTGGCGGAGAGGAAATTCGATTTCAGATGCAGGTGTTTGGCGATGAGCACGTTCTCGTACACCGTCAGGTCGGAGAAGAGCCGGATGTTCTGGAAAGTCCGCGCCACGCCCAGTTTGGCGATGGTGCTGGGTTTCTTCCCGGTCAGGTCCCGCTCCTTGCCGGAAGCGTCCATGTAGAGGACCTTCCCCTGTGTGGGGGTGTAGACACCGGTGATCATGTTGAAGGCGGTGGTCTTGCCGGCGCCGTTGGGGCCGATGAGGGCCACGATCTCGTGCTCGTTGACCTCCAGGTTCAGGTTGTTCACGGCCAGCACGCCGCCGAACTGCATCATCACATTCTCAGTACGCAGCAGACTCATTTCCCCACCTCCTTCTTACGCAGGAAGGCCAGCGGATGCCGCAGGAAGCTGAAGAACTTCTCCCAGGTGAACTCCCGGGTGCCCATGATGCCGTGACGCCAGAAGAGCACGCAGGCCATCAGCAGCAGGGAGAACACAACCATCCGCAGTCCCGGACGGAACAGGGGGATGGCCACGCCCATAATCTCCATGGGCTCGTCGAACATACGCAGGTATTCCAGGCCGCCGGTGACAACCACCGCGCCCAGCATGCTGCCGGTGATGGAGCCCATACCGCCCAGCACGATGATCAGCAGGAAGTTGTAGGTCAGGGTGAAGAGGAAGTTCTTCGGGTCCACCGTGCCCAGCAGCGCCCCGTAGAGGCCGCCGCCCACGCCGGCGAAGAAAGCGCTGACCATGAAGGCCAGGTTCTTGTGGTAGAACAGGTCGATACCCATGGCCTCCGCGGCGATCTCGTCCTCACGGATGGCCTTGAAGGCCCGGCCGTAGGAGGAGTTGATCAGCAGCGCCACCACCACGTAGGTGATGGCGGTAGCCACGAAGATGTACCGCACGTCGTTCAGCGCCGGAATCCCCTTGATGCCCAGCGCCCCGTTGGTGATGGAGGAGGCGTTGGTGATGAGGATACGGATAATCTCCGAGAAGCCCAGGGTGGCAATAGCCAGGTAGTCACCCCGGAGCCGCAGCACCGGCGCGCCGATGAGGCCTGCCACCAGAGCCGCCACCAGACCGCCAAGCAGCAGTGCCTGGGGCATGGAGAGATAGATATGGCTGATCGCCGGGTTCATGGGGGTTGCGTAGAACACCATGGGCCGCAGGTCCACGGGAACGGTGAAGATCCCCACCGCATAGGCCCCGATGGCCATAAAGCCCGCCTGCCCCAGTGAGAACTGGCCGGCGAAACCGTTTGTCAGGTTCATGGAAAGGCCGATGATGGCGTAGATGAGACACAGGTTCACGATACGCCGGATATACGAGTCCATTTCCGTCTGGATGAAGGTGGCCACGCCGAAGAGAGCCACCAGCGCCAGCAGCGTCAGTATGATTTTCTTCTTGTCTGTCAGCATGGTCACACCTTCTCCGTCGTCTTTTCGCCAAGGAGCCCGGTGGGCTTGAAGAACAGGATGAGGATCAGCAGAATGAACGCGAACGCATCCCTGTAGCCTGACAGCATGGGGAAGAAGGCCACGATGAGGATCTCACCCATGCCCAGGATAAAGCCGCCCAGCACGGCGCCCTTGATATCACCGATGCCGCCGATAACCGCCGCGATGAAGCATTTCAGGCCCGGCATGACGCCCAGATAGGGGGTGATGCCCGGATACCGGATGCCCCACATGATGGCGCCCACAGCCGCCAGCGCGGAACCGATGGCGAAGGTGATGGATATGATGTTGTCGATGTTGATGCCCATGACCCGGGCGATCTCATAGTCCTTGGACACGGCCCGCATGGCCATGCCGGTCTTCGTATGGTTGACGATATGCAGCAGCACGAAGAGGCAGAGGATCATGATCACCGGGATGAACAGGCAGATAGCCTGGATCTGGACTCCCGCCACGCTGATGTTGGAGGACAGCAGGGGGATGTCCGGGAACCGCATGGGGCGTCCGCTGAAGAGGTAGTTGGCCAGGTTCTCCAGCAGGAAGGACGCGCCGATGGCGGAGATGAGCACCGAGTTCTTCGGCGCATCCCGCAGAGGCCGGTAGGCCGTCCGCTCGATGACCACGCCCAAAAGGGCCGTGGCCACGATGGTACCGATGAAGGTCAGGTACCAGGGGATGTGGAAGACCGTGATGCCGAAAAAGGCAAAATAGCAGGCCATCATGACGATATCGCCGTGGGCGAAGTTGATCATCAGCAGGATGCCGTAGACCATGGTGTAGCCGATGGCGATCATGGCGTACAGACTGCCCAGGGAGATGCCGTTGACCAGATGCTGCGCCAGGCTGGCGCCTGTCATATTGGCCAATGCGCTGAATAATTCCATAGTTTGCACCTCTAGCTAAAAAATAGCTTCCTTCCCGCGAATCCGCAGAAAGGAAGCATAGATACGATGTTTCCCACAGGGGTCCTCAATATGCCGGAAACCCTGCCCCGGGAAATTCAGACTACATCTTCATTTCTTCCGGAGTCACCTGATCCACATAGGTGAATTTTCCGTTTTTCACAGTCTTGATCACCGCGTTCTTCACCGGGTCGCCGTCTTTGTTCAGCGTGGTCTTGCCGGTTACGCACTCCAGGTCCTTGGTGGAGGCGATGGCATCGCGGATTTTGGACGGATCGTCGGTGCCGGCGCGTTTCATGGCGTCCAGCGCGATCAGATAAGAGTCATAGGACAGCGCGTTCAGGCCGGAAGGTTCGCCTTTGTACTCTTTCACATAGGCGTCCATGAACTTCTTGGCTTCCGCCGTCATGGCTTTCTCGCGGTCAAAGGCGCTGGAGAAGAAGATGCCTTCCACTTCCTTGCCACCCACGTTCAGGAACTCCTGGGTCTCCCAGGTGTCGCCGCCCAGGAACGGAGCCTTGATGCCCAGCTGCCGCGCCTGTTTGATCAGCAGGGCGGATTCGGTGAAGTTGCCCGGTGCGAAGATGGCGTCGGGATTCTTGGCCTTCAGGTTGGTGAGCTGCGCGGTGAAGTCCTTGTCGCCAGTCTGGTAGTTGGCGATCTCAACCACGCTGCCGGGGCCCGCCAGTTTCTCGAAAGCTTCTTTGAAGAACTTGGCCAGACCTACGGAATAGTCGTTGGACACTTCCTGGACGATGGCCACTTTCCGTGCGCCGATCTTGTAGGCGTAGTTAGCCATCACTGTACCCTGGAAGGGGTCGATGAAGCAGGCGCGGAAGTAGTAGTCGTTGCCTGCGGTCACCTGGGGATTGGTGCAGCTGGTGCCGATAGCCGGAACCTTGCCGTCACGGACGATGTTCCCCGCTGCCATGGACAGGGAGGAGCCGTAGGAGCCCAGGATGACTTTCACTTTGTCTTTCTCGATGAGGCGGGCCGCCACGTTAGCGGATTCCGCTTTGTCGGATTTATTGTCGGCGATGACCAGCTCGATCTTCTTGCCGTTCACTTCCGGATGCAGCTTGTTGGCCAGTTTGATGCCGCGGAGCTCCAGCTCGCCGCCGGCGGCATTGTCACCGGTCAGGGGCAGGAACACACCCACTTTAACCACATTGCTGTCCTCAGCTTTCTTGCTGCCGCCGCAGCCGGCCACAGCACCCAGCGCCAGAGCCGAAACCATCAGCGCCGCAACGATTTTCTTCAGATTCATCTGAAACCCTCCCCGTCCTTGTATCCTTCTCATAAAAACCTTGTCTTGGACCCATACGTCACTCCG
>CALAZX010000209.1 GCA_937926555.1 uncultured Negativicutes bacterium
CATTTTTTTGACCTTTTTCAGACCTGCCTGTCAGGTCTTTTTTTTATGCCTTTTTTCCGGGAGCGGGGGAATATGCCCGGTGAGAAGGATGGAATCTGTCCATCCCCGGTGGTAGAATAAAACCGTAAGAGCCAGGCGGAAGAAGCCGGAAGAAAGATGCCGCAAGGAGGAAGCGGCGGAAGGAAACCGGCAGAAAGACAGCGGAAGAAAGAGCCTGTGAAGATGAGATCATAAACGCAGGAGGCGTATCATGGCCCGGAAGAATATTTTTGACAGATTGTTGGAGGAGCTGGACCAGGAGGATTTCCTGGAGAAAAGAGCGCAGGAGTGGACCCGGAAGACGGCGGACGCGCTGTTCCGCCACAATATCGAACCGGCGGTGGGGAGCGTTGTCTACTGCAACATGCTGGGGTTCGCGGAGCATACGGGAATCTACACGGGGGACGGGGATATCGTCCATCTGGAAGGCAGCGGCGCCATCCACATCGTCACTCCGGAGGAGTTCTGCCAGCGGATAAGCGGCTTGAACCCGGCATTCACCATCTTCTGCCCGGTGGACAGCCGGAACCGGCCCATCGGGGACGAGGCCGTGGCGGAGCGGGCCCTGGCATGGGCCGGGGAGGATACGGAGTACTGTCTGCTGGACCGGAACTGCCATGCTTTCACCGCCAGATGCCTGACGGGACGGGAGGATATCTTCTGCCCCGGATTCACCATGCTGGAGGAGCTGCTGCGGAAAGAATACGGCATGGCCCGCTGGAGGGCCACCTCCCTGAACTGGGATGAATGAGACCGGAAGAAACTGCTGAAGTTGGCAAAGTGTTACTTTTTTAGCAGTGGCCCCGGAAAAGATACAAAAAACAGAAAAAGTTTCATAAAAACTTTACAATATGTAAAAGAATCGATAGAATATGGACAATACCTTTCTGATAGGCGGAAAGGAATGTAGATTTTGGTAGATTATGAAGAATGGAAGGATGGTTAGAATGGTTAATCTGACAAAAACATGGTGCGGAAAGAAAATGAAAGCCGTCGCGGCGGCGCTGATGCTCACACTGGCAATGGGTGCCATGGGCTGTGGCGGTTCCGGCGGGAACGGCGCGGAGAAGGACGGGAAACAGGTCCGTGTGGGCATTGTCCAGCTGGTTGAGCACAAGGCGCTGGACGACGCCAACAGGGGCTTTGTGGATGGCCTGGCGAAGAAAGGTTTTGTGGAAGGCAAGAACATCACCTTTGACCGGCAGAACGCCCAGGCGGATCAGTCCAATCTCCAGAATATAGCCCAGCGGTTCGTGAACGGCAAGGTGGACCTGATCTGCGCGATCGCCACCCCCGCGGCACAGACCATGGCCAACGCCACACGGGATATCCCCATCGTGGCCACGGCGGTGACCGACTACGAGGCGGCCCGTCTGGTGAAGAGCGCGGAGAAACCCGGCCGCAATGTGACCGGTACCACGGATATGAACCCGATTCCCCAGCAGGCGGAGATGATGATGAAGATCATGCCCCAGCTGAAGACGGTGGGCATCATCTACTGCTCCAGCGAGGTGAACTCCCAGCTGCAGGTGGAACGGATGACGAAAGAGCTGGAGAAACGCGGCGTCCAGGTGAAACTGGCCACCGTGTCCAACGTGAACGACATCCAGCAGGCTGCCCACAGCATCGTGGGACAGGTGCAGGCTCTCTACACCCCCACGGACAACGTGATCGCATCGGCCCTGCCCAATCTGTGCAGAATCACCGATGAGGCCAAGATCCCCGTGTTCTGCGGCGAGGGGAACCACGTTCCCTCCGGCGGCATCATCGCGGTGGGCATCGATTACTACAAACTGGGCGAGCAGACCGGCGAGATGGCCGGCGACATCCTCAGCGGCAAGTCGAAACCCCAGGACATGGCGATCCAGTCCCAGAAGGATTTCGAGGTTGTCTACAACCCCAAACAGGCTGAGAAGATGGGCGTGAAGGTTCCGGCGGAACTGGTGAAGAACGCCATCATCATCAAATAACGGATAGAATTTCGCAGGATGGAAGGATGGAAAAATGGAAAATCTGATTATCTCTACGGTCGCCCAGGGGCTTCTCTGGGCGGTGATGGCACTGGGCGTATACCTGACGTTCCGTGTGCTGGACATCGCGGACCTGACGGTGGAAGGCAGCTTCCCGCTGGGAGCCGCCACCGCAGCGGCGCTGATGACAACAGGACATAGTGTGGGCTTCGCCATTTTCATGGCGGCCGTGGCAGGCATGCTGGCAGGCGTGGTGACGGGATTCCTCACCACCCGGATGAAGATTCCCGCTCTGCTGGCGGGCATCCTCACCATGATCGCGCTGTATTCCGTGAATCTGCGTATCATGGGCAAGGCCAACATCTCCCTGCTGGGTGTGGACACCCTGTTCACCATGGTCCAGGACAAGCTGGACCTGACCAGCATCCAGACCACTTTCCTGGTGGGCCTGGTGGCTACGCTGGTGATCGGTTTCGCCATGTACTGGTTCTTCGGTACGGAAATCGGTGCGGCTATCCGCGCCACCGGCTTCAACCGGCAGATGATCCGTGCCCAGGGCGTGAACACCGACATGACCATCATCCTGGGACTGCTGATCAGCAACGCTCTGGTGGCCGTTTCCGGCGCCCTGGTGGGCCAGAGCAATGGCTTCGCTGACGTGGGCATGGGCGTGGGCACCATCGTTATCGGCCTGGCCTCCGTGATCATCGGCGAGGTGCTGTTCGGTACCCGCAGTTTCAAGAACTGCATGATCTCCGTAGTGCTGGGCTCCGTGGTGTACCGTATCGTCATCGCGGCGGTGCTCCAGATGGGCATGCCTCCCAACGACCTGAAACTTTTCACTTCCGTGCTGGTGGCACTGGCGCTTTCCATGCCCCTGCTGAAACAGAAAGTGCAGCGCAGAAAGGCGGGATGCTGAGATGCTGAGAGTAGAGCATATCCATAAGACATTTTTCCCAGGGACCATCCATGAGAAGAAGGCTCTGAACGACCTGGACTTCACCCTGGCCCCCGGCGATTTCGTGACAGTGATCGGCGGCAACGGCGCCGGCAAATCCACCACCCTGAACGCCATCGCGGGGGTATTCCCCGTGGACAGCGGCAAGATCATCATCGACGGGGTGGATGTGACCAAGAAGGCGGAGCACAAGCGTGCGGCCTACATCGGCCGCGTGTTCCAGGACCCCATGATGGGGACCGCCGCCGGCATGATGATCGAGGAGAACCTGGCCATCGCCTCCCGGCGGGGCAGCTTCCCCGGATTCCGCTGGAGTCTCAATGAAAGCCAGCACCAGCGTTTCTACGAGATGCTGAAGGAGCTGGAACTGGGTCTGGAGGACCGGATGGAGGCCAAAGTGGGCCTGCTCTCCGGCGGACAGCGCCAGGCGCTGACCCTGCTCATGGCCACCATCAAGAAGCCGAAGCTCCTGCTGCTGGACGAGCATACCGCGGCCCTGGACCCGAAAACGGCGGAGAAAGTACTGGAACTGACGGACCGGATTGTCCGCAGGGACAACCTGACCACCCTGATGATCACCCACAACATGCGTGACGCGCTGCGTTTCGGCAACCGTCTCATCATGCTCCACGAAGGCCGTGTGCTGCTGGACGTGGACGGGGAGACCAAAAGCCGGCTGAAGATCGCGGACCTGATGGAGATGTTCGAGAAGGCCGCCGGCGGCGAGCTGGACAGCGACTCCCTCCTGCTGGGCTGATTGTCCGGAAACGGGCGTTAAAAGCCGCAAAACGCATAAAATAGGCGATAACGTGCGGGAAAAGCATGAAATCCGCATAAAGCCTGCGAAAAACCGCTTGAATCTCATATAAGACGTAAAAAAGGACGTATTCCTGAGGAATACGTCCTTTTCTGTGCGATAAATATTTTTAAGCTGTAGCCAGGCTTCTTCCCCGACCTGGCTGAGTTGTGCATAGCTGGTTTAAGCCGCTTTCCGGGGCATGCGTCTTATGTCCGCCGCTACGCAGCTGTCACTCCGTCCAGCACTCCGCCAGCAGCTTCACCGCGGGAGGGATGTCCTCCATGGCGATACCGGCGAAGGAGAGGAGCAGCTGAGGCTCCCCTTTCTCCTGGAGCTCCGGCAGGATGTCCAGCACGTTGACCCCGTTCCGCTCCGCGATCTCCACCAGCCGGGCGGAGGTGTGGCGGGACTTCAGCGCGATGCGGATATGGAGTCCCGACTCGTAGGCCAGGATCCGCAGCCGTTTCCCGAAATGCCGTTCCAGGGCCTGGCGGAGCAGGGCGTTCTTCCCTGCGTAGAGCCGGCGGAGCCGCTTCACATGGCGGCGCAGGTTTCCCTCCTCGATGAAGGCGGCCAGGGCCAGCTGCTCCAGGGTGGAGGAGGTCTGGTTGTAGAGGGGGCGCAGTCTCCGGTAGGCCGGCAGCAGTGCCGGAGGCAGCACCATATAGCTGATGCGCAGGCTGGGGAGAAGCAGCCGGGAGAAGGAGCCCAGATAGATGATGTGGATGCCGTCGCTCATGCCCTGGAGGGAGGAGACCGGCGTGGAGAAATAGCGGAACTCCCCGTTGTAGTCATCCTCCAGGATGTAGGCGTCCTCCCGGCGGCACCAGCGGAGCAGCTGCCGCCGCTGCGCCGGGGTGAGGGAGCGCCCCTTATAGGGGTTGGAGGGGCTGAGGAACAGCAGGGATGCGGGTTTCTCCCCTTTCTCCCCGGTGACGTCCTCCACGTCGAAGTGGCGGATGTCCCAGCCCTGCCGGCGGAACACCTCCTCCGCCTGGGGGAAGCCGGGGTTCTCCATGGCTACCGCCCGGTCCTCCGGGAAAAGTGTGTCCGCCAGCAGCGCCGCCAGGATCTCCAGCAGACTCTGGATACCGGCTCCCACCACAATCTGCTCCGGGGAGCAGACCACGCCCCGGGCGTCATGGCTGTAGCGTGACAGTACCTGCCGCAGCGCCTCCTCCCCCTGGGGGTCGCCGTAGGTGGTCAGGGCGGTGTTGTCCGCCAGGACTTTTTTCAGGTGGCGCCGCCAGAGGTTCTCCGGGAAGGTGGTGCCATCGATATAGTTGTTGGCGAAGTCGTAGCGGCAGGGCTTCTTCTCCGGCGCGGAGGGAGGCAGGGGCTGCTTCTTCCGGGGGAGCAGGTCCGCCACGAAATGGCCCCGCTGGGGAGAGCTCACCAGCCAGCCCTCGCCCAGCAGCTGGCTGTAGCAGGTCTCCACCGTGGTGCGGCTGACGCCCAGCGCCCGGGCCAGCTTGCGGATGGAGGGGAGACGGTCTCCGGGCCGCATATGCTGTTTGCGGATTTCCTCCCTGATGAAGTGGCAAAGCTGGAGATACATGGGTTTCCGGCTGTCCGGGTCGCAGATGAAATTGGTGAGCAGCATAAAAAATCCTCCCTGTGATTCTGTGGCGCGGCGGTGTGAGGGCCGCGGAATCCTGTAAAAAAACCCGTACTCTCAGAGTACGGGCGATGGTCCATCAGAGTGTGCCTCAGACGGGGCGTTTGGCGAAAACGGGTTTCCCGTCCTCGAATTTCTCGATCTTCACCAGAGAGACGACTTTGCAGCCGATAGCCTCCAGTTTCTGGCGGCCGGGGCGGAAGCCCTTCTCGATGGCGGTGCCGATGCCGACCAGATTGCAGTTGGCCTGGCGCACCATGTTCACCAGTCCCAACAGCGTCTCGCCGTTGGAGAGGAAGCTGTCCAGGATGAGGATGTTCTCCTCGGGAGGAAGCATCTTCTTCAGAAGGGACAGATGGTAGGTGGTGTCCTTGGTGTAGGAGTAAGCCGGAATCAGGAAGCTGTCCCCCTGCATCAGGGGATCGGGCTTCTTCCGGGCAAACACGAAAGGTACGTGCAGAAAAGCGGATGTGGCCATGGCCAGGGCGATGCCCGTGGACTCCACGGTGAGAATGCGGTCAATCTTCTTGTTGCCGAAATGGTGCTCGAATTCTTTGCCGATCTCGATCATCAGGTTGGTATCCACTGTCTGTGTCATGAAATCATCCACGTTCAGCACTTCGTTTTTGATGACCTGGGCGTTGGATAAAATTCTTTTCTCAAGTATGCGCATATGGAACGACTCCCTCTAGAATCAACAGCTATTTCAGGATGGACGTGAGAGATGCTCCTGTTATATTTTGCCAGTAACTGTTGCTGATAAGATTTGAAAACATAAAGCTCGGTTTTCATTATACTATATTTCACCGGAATTTTTAAGAGGAACGGGACAGAAATACACAAAAAAAACAAGATTTGAGAGGTAATCCGGCACAGGGAAGGGTGATTTTTAGACAAAAACGGCGAAAAATGACAAAAAAAGAGCAG
>CALAZX010000210.1 GCA_937926555.1 uncultured Negativicutes bacterium
GGTGCAGGGGAAGGGGGCCGCCGGGGAGATCTCCCGGGCGGTGGCCTTCCTCAACCGGCACAGGCTGGCGGACGTGCTCATCGTGGGCAGGGGCGGCGGTTCCATGGAGGACCTGTGGGCCTTCAACGAGGAGCCGGTGGTCCGGGCCATCGCGGCCTCAGAGATCCCCGTGATCTCCTCGGTGGGCCACGAGAGCGACACCACGCTGTCGGACTTCGCGGCGGACTGCAGGGCGGCCACGCCCTCCCAGGCCGCGGAGCTGGCTGTTCCGGACACCTCGGCGGTGTGGGAGAGGGTGGCGGACCTCAGGGAGAGGAACCGCCGTGCCGCCTTCCGCATCCTGCGAGAGCTGGAGCAGCGGTACGGCAGGTCCGCCGGAGCGGCGGTCCTGCGGTATCCCGAGCGGATGCTGGACCCCAAGAGCCAGCGGGTGGACCACGCACTGGAGGCGCTGCGGCAGACCATGGAGAGCCGGCTGCAGCGTCTGGAGCACAGGCTGGAACTGGCCACGGCCTCCGAGCTGTGGCGGTGTCCGGAGCGGATGCTGGAAGCCGGCCTGAGACGCCGGGAGAAAGCCGCCGCGCGGCTGCGTCAGCAGATGCGGGAGCGGCTGGTGCGGGAGGAGAACCGGCTGGCGCTGAAAGCGGCCCGGCTTGACGCCGTGAGCCCCCTGGCGGTGCTGGGACGGGGCTACAGCCTCACCACCGATGAGAAGGACCGGGCCGTGACCAGTGTGGAGCAGCTCCACTGGGGCTCCGAGATGGTCACCCGGCTGAAGGACGGCAGGGTCCATTCCATCGTGCAGGAGATTGTCAGGGAAGAGGAAAGGAACTGAGACAATGGCAGTGAAGAAGATTCCCAAGAACATAAAATTCGAAGAGGCGCTGACCATGCTGGAGGAGGCGGTGGCCCAGATGGAAAGCGGCGAGATGCCGCTGGAGGATGCCATCGAGACCTTCAAGCAGGGCACCGAGCTGAGCCGCATCTGCCTGGAGAAGCTGAACACCGCCCGGCAGGAAGTGCAGAAGCTGGTGGTGGACGAGGAGGACGACTCCTTCGTCACCGAGCCCTTCGAGGAGCTTGAAGAGGACTGAGACAGTCCCGTCAGCCTGCCGTCACGGAACCGCACCGGTGCGGGGAAGGGCGGCGGGGGACTTTGTTACGACCGCGCGATGACGCCACCGTGTGGACTCTGCGCAGAAACGCAGGGACAGGCGGCCGTATCATCGCGCGACCATAGCATCTGATACCGTACAGCCGATTCCGCCCATGTGGAACGAGGCCGGCGCATTGAGCGCAGGTTATCGTGCAAGCGCAAGCGGCATGGCATAAGAGGTATCAGGCATGCGGACATGGAAACGCGCAACTGTGAGAACAGAAGCAAGCAGATAGAAAAATCCTTGCGGAATCCGCAAGAATACAATCCGGGAGGAAGAAACAATGAATTTTGAGCAGTATTATGAAGGCCGCAAGAAACTGGTGAACAGTTTCCTGGAGAAACGGCTGCAGAGAAAAGGCATCTCCAAAGTGGACGACGCCATGGAGTACAGCCTGCTGGCCGGCGGCAAACGCCTGCGCCCCATCCTGCTGATGGCGGCGGCCGACGCGGTGGGAGCCCAGGGATATGACTATCTCCCCGCGGCCTGCGGTCTGGAGATGATCCACACCTATTCCCTGATCCACGACGACCTGCCCTGCATGGACAACGACGATTACCGCCGGGGACGCCTGACCAACCACAAGGTGTACGGCGAGGCCATGGCCCTGCTGGCCGGTGACGGCCTTCTGACCCTGGCTTTCGAAGTGATGCTGGAGCAGCGTCAGGTGAGCCCCGAGGTGCTGGTGGCAGTGGTCCACGAGATGGCCATGTGCGCAGGCAACTTCGGCATGATCGGCGGCCAGGCGCTGGACCTGGATGCCGAGGGCAGACAGATCTCCGCCGAGGAGCTGAAGACCCTGCATGAGGGCAAGACCGGCGCCCTGTTCATCGCGGCCATCCGTGGCGGCGCGCAGCTGGGCGGCGCTACCGACAAGCAGCTGCTGGCACTGACCCGCTTCGCGGAGCTCCTGGGTCTGGCGTTCCAGATCGAGGACGACATCCTGGATGTCACCGGCACCGAGGAGGAGCTGGGCAAACCGGTGGGCAGCGACGGCAAGAACCATAAATCCACCTATGTGACCCTGTTCGGTCTCGAAGGCGCCAAGAAGATGGCGGAAGAGACCACCAAAGAGGCACTGGAGTGCCTGGAGATGTTCGGCGAGAAGGCCGAGCCCCTGAAAGAGCTTGCACTGATGATGTGCAACCGCAAGAATTGATTTCTGGAGAGGTGTAATCTGAATGTCATCTGACAAGATTTTAGACAGGGTGAACAGCCCTGCCGACCTGAAGATGCTGTCCTTGCCGGAAATGAAGGAACTGGCCGAGGAGATCCGCCAGCTGCTGATCGAGGTCATCTCGAAAACCGGCGGCCATCTGGCCCCCAACCTGGGCGTGGTGGAACTGACCATCGCCCTGCACAAGGTGTTCGACACCCCGAAAGACAAGCTGGTCTTCGACGTGGGCCATCAGGCATATATCCATAAGATACTCACCGGACGGAAAGACCGTTTCCCCACCCTGCGTCAGTACAAGGGTCTGTCCGGTTTCCCAAAACGGCAGGAGAGTCCCCATGACGCGTTCGGCGTGGGACACTCCAGCACATCCATCTCCGCCGCGTCCGGCATGGCTGTGGCCCGCGACCTGAAGGGCGAGGACTACAATGTGGTGGCGGTGATCGGTGACGGTGCTCTGACGGGAGGCATGGCCTTCGAGGCCCTGAATTTCGTGGGGGACATGAAGGAGCGGATGATCGTGGTCCTCAACGACAACGAGATGTCCATCTCCAAGAACGTGGGCGCCCTGTCGGAATATCTCTATCATCTCCGCACCGGGGACACCTACCGGAAAGTGAAAAAAGATGTGGTGGGATTCCTTAAGGGCCTGGAACACGGACAAGAGGTCATCCGCGCCATCGACCGCCTGAAAATCGGCGTGAAATACCTGGTACTGCCGGGCTCCATCTTCGAGCACCTGGGCATCAAGTATTTCGGACCGGTGGACGGGCATAACCTGGAGGCCGTTGTGGAAGTCCTGGAACTGGCCAAGAAGGAGAACGGCCCGGTGGTGGTCCATGTGATCACCAAGAAGGGCAAGGGTTACGGCCCGGCGGAGGAGCAGCCCAACAAGTTCCACGGGACCGGCCCCTTCGACATCGCAACCGGCAAGAAGATCAGCAGTCCCGACGCGCCTCCGGCCTATACGGAGATTTTCGGCAAGACGCTGGTGGAACTGGCGGAGGAGGATCCCTCCATCGTGGCCATCACCGCCGCCATGCCTGACGGCACGGGACTGAACAAGTTCGCGGACCGTTTCCCCAAGCGGTTCTTCGACGTGGGTATCGCGGAGCAGCATGCGGTGACGTTCGCCGCCGGTCTGTCCACCGAGGGCATCAAGCCCGTGGCGGCCATCTACTCCACGTTCCTGCAGCGGGCCTACGACCAGGTGCTTCACGACTGCTGCATGCAGCATCTGCCCGTGAAGCTCTGCCTGGACCGGGCGGGCCTGGTGGGGGATGACGGCTACACCCATCACGGTGTGTTCGACTACGCCTACCTGCTGCCCATGCCCCATATGACGGTGATGGCGCCGAAAGACGAGAACGAGCTGCGCCACATGCTGAAGACGGCCATGGACTACAACGACGGTCCCATCGCCCTGCGCTACCCCCGCGGCAGCGGTCTGGGCGTGGACTGCAGCGAGCCGGTCCACAGCCTGCCCATCGGCAAGGCGGAAGTCCTGCGGGAAGGCAAGGACGGTTACATCTGGGCCATCGGCACCATGGTGAAGCCGGCAATGACCGTGGCGGAACGACTGGCGGCGGAAGGCCTGGACCTGGGCGTGGTGAACATGCGGTTCGCCAAACCTCTGGACAGGGAACTGCTGCTGCAGCACGCCAAAGCCACCGGCAGGATCATCACCATGGAAGAGGGAGCCCTGGCCGGCGGTGTGGGCGAGATGGTCCTGGAGACCATCAACGCCGAGGGACTGCTGGACAGGACCAAGGTGCTGAACTTCGGCATCCCCGACGAGTTCGTGCCCCAGGGAAGCGTAAGCCTCCTGCTGCGTGATATCGGCCTGGACGCCGACGCCATGACGGAGAAGATCCGCGGGTTCTGCGGCAAGTGAGAGCCTGAGGGAGAGAGCTGCAGCCCGACGGACCGGGAAAACGGTCACGGAGGGGCAGTCGCAGGACAGCCCGGAAGGAATCCCGGGCCGCAGCCGCCGCGAGGACGGCTGACAGACCCCGGAAGGATGGAAGATATGGACGAGAAAAAGAAGAAAATCCGCCTGGACGCCTATCTGATGGACCTGGGACTCTTCGAGAGCAGAGCCCGGGCGCAGGCCGCCATCATGGCCGGCGAGGTGCTGGTGGATGAACAGAAAGTGGACAAACCGGGAACCCAGGTGAAACAGACGGCCAAGATCCGTCTCCTGGGGGAACGGCTGAGATATGTGAGCCGCGGCGGACTCAAGCTGGAGAAAGCCATGAAACTCTTCCCCATCACGGTGGAAGGAAAGGTCATGGCGGATATCGGAGCCTCCACCGGCGGATTCACGGACTGCGCCCTGCAGAACGGGGCCGCCCGTGTCTACGCCGTGGATGTGGGCTACGGACAGCTTGACTGGAAGCTGCGCAACGACCCCAGGGTTATCAACATGGAGCGGACCAATGCCCGGCTGATGGATGAGAACAGCCTGCCGGAGCGTATCGACGGCGCTTCCATCGACGTGGCCTTCATCTCGTTGGAGAAGATCCTGCCGGCGGTGCGCAAACTGCTGGCGGAGGAGGCCTTCGTCATCGCGCTGGTGAAACCCCAGTTCGAGGCGGGCCGTGAGAATGTGGGCAAGAAAGGCGTGGTCCGCGACCCCGCCGTCCACAAGGAGGTCATCCACCGGGTGATCGCCTTCGCCAAGGAGGAGGGGTTCGGCATCGGGGGACTGGAGTTCTCCCCGGTGAAAGGCCCGGAGGGCAATATCGAATACCTGCTCTACCTGACCACCGGCTCCGAGGACAATGTGGCCCCGGAACAGGTGGACGCGCTGGTGGACCGGTCCCATGAGGACCTGGACCGCTGATGCGCATGCCGGCATGGTCCGGCACCGGAACCGCGTGCTGCGGGGCCGGTCCACGGTAAATTCTCTGACTCTTTTAGAGGGGTAAGAAAATGACTAGAAAACTTCGTCTGGGGATTTTCCCCAACATGAATATAGAGAAAGTAAGAGATCATCTGGCGGATGCGATGGACCTTTGCGACCGTTACGGCATCGAGGCGGTGCTGCCGGAGAAACTGGCACGGCAGTATGGCGTCGATGTCCATGAGACCGGCGACGGCAATCTCGACGCCGCTGTCTCCCTGGGAGGGGACGGCACCTTTCTGCGGATGGCCCGTGAAGTTCTGCATCAGGGGATTCCGGTGTTCGGCGTGAATTTCGGACATCTGGGTTTCCTGGCGGAAGTGGAGTACCGCGGCATGGCGCACGCCCTGTCCAACCTGGTGGAGCGGCGGTTCACCTATGAGAACCGTCACCTTCTGGAAGCATCGGTCTGTCATCAGGATGGGAGGGAGGAGACCTCCCCGCTGGCCATCAACGAGTTTGTGCTGGCCCGGGGCAATCTTTCCACCATCAACCACATGGAGCTTGTGATCAACGGGAAACGTTCCGGCGTCTACGCGGCGGACGGACTGATTGTGTCCACCGCTACCGGGTCCACGGCCTACTCACTGTCGGCCGGGGGCCCTCTTGTGCAGCCGGGACTGGATGTGATGATCATCACACCGATCTGTGCCCACTCACTGACCTCCCGTCCGCTGATTATACCTGCGACTGAAGAGATTCAGCTGCAGATCAAGCCTCCCTCCACCACCATGGAGCTGGCTGCCGACGGTAACAAGATGGCCTGCCTCAAGGCGGGGGACCATGTGACGATTACCCGAAGCGACAAGGTTTTGAAGCTGGTACGGCTTACGAGCCGCAGCTATTATGAGACATGGCAGGAGAAGTTAATCAGGAACATTTGAGGTGATCTGATGAAAAGCAAAAGACAGGCAAAAATCAAAGAGATTGTAGAGAATCAGAATATCGAGACGCAGGAGGAACTGGCACTGGCCCTGGAGAAGGAGGGCTTCGTGGTGACCCAGGCCACTGTGTCCCGTGACATCAAAGAGATGATGCTGGTGAAGGTGCCCAACGCCGAGGGCGGCTACTGCTACGCCTATCCCAAGGAACACGGCCACATGCTCACCCCGGAGCGGATGGAACGGACCTTCCGCGACTCCGTGATCAACATCAAGATCGGCGGCAACCTGGCGGTTCTCCATACCCTGCCGGGCACGGCACAGGCCGTGGCTTTTGTCATCGACTACATGAAATGGCCGGAAGTGATGGGCACGGTGGCAGGCGACGACACCATCTTCACCGCGCTGAACGACCCTGCCGATGCGGATAAATTCCTGGATCACTTCAATTCCCGTCTCCGCTGAGGCGGAAGAGGCCGGCTGTGAAGCCGGCCCGGTATACAGAGGGCTGAGAAGACTATGTTGCAATCATTGCATGTTCATAATTTCGCGCTGATCGAGGACGCGAAGGTGGATTTCTCCCGGGGCTTCAACATCTTCACCGGCGAGACCGGTGCGGGCAAATCCATCCTCATCGACGCTTTCGGCATCGCGCTGGGGAACCGGGCATCCGCATCCTTTGTCCGGGCGGGCACGGACGCTTTCTGGGTCCAGGCCGTCTTCGACATGGAGGACGACCCCCGCATCCGGGCCCTGCTGAAGGAGCAGGGCATCGAGGAGGATGACAGTCTTTTCCTGAAACGGCGGGTCACCGCATCCGGCAAGAGCCAGAGCAGCGTCAACGGCATCCAGGTGCCACTGGCGGTGCTGAAGCAGTTCAGCGTGCTGCTGGTGGATATCCACGGACAGCATGAGAACCAGGCGCTGCTCCGGACACAGACGCCCCGCATCCTCACCGACGCTTTCAGCGGACCTTCCGGCAAAAGGCTGCTGGAGGAGTACCGGACCGGCTACCGGTCCTACCTGGAGGCACGGGAGGAGCTGGAGGCCCTGGAAGCCAAAGGCGACCAGCGGGAACGGCTCATGGACCGGCTGGAATGGGAGATCCAGGAGATCTCCGAGGCCAAGATCCGGGAAGGCGAGGAGGAAGGGCTCCGGGAGGAGGCTGAGACCCTCCAGCACAGCGGCCGGATCATGAAGGCCGTCACCGATTCCCACGAGTATCTGGACCGGGAGGAGGGGGCGCTGGAGATCCTGGCCCACGCCAGGGACTCCCTGGAGAGCGCCCTCCGCTACGACGCCAAGCTGCAGCCCCTTTACGAGCTGCTGGACAGCGTGTGGATCTCCGCGGACGAGGCCAGGAGCCAGCTCCGCGACTACCTGGAGAGCCGGGACTTCGACGGGGAGCGGATGACGGAGGTCCAGGAGAGACTGGACCTGCTGTACCGCCTCCAGAAGAAGTACGGCGAGGGGGAGGACGCGGTGCTCCGTTATCTGGAGCGGGCGAAAGAGCAGTATGCCGAGCTCCAGGAGCTGGACGAGCGGATAGCCGACGCCACCCGCCGGCTGAAGAAGCTGGAGGAGACGCTGGGAGAGACCGCCGGCCGGCTCACCGCCTCCCGGAAGAAGGCGGCGGAGGAGCTCTGCCGCAAGGTGGAGGACCATATCCACGACCTGGCCATGCCGGCGGGACGGTTCACCATCGCCTTCACGGACAGCGGCCGGTTCACGCCGGACGGCTGTGACACCATGCAGTTCCTCTTCTCCGCCAATGCGGGGGAGCCGCTGCAGCCTCTGGCCCAGGTGGCCTCCGGCGGCGAGCTGAGCCGTCTGGCCCTGGCCCTGAAGACGGTGCTCATGGGCACCAGCGGCGTGAACACCATGGTCTTTGACGAGATCGACACCGGCGTAGGCGGCGTCACCGCCCAGAAGATGGCGGAGAAGATCGCCCATATCGCCGGCAAGTCCCAGGTGCTCTGCATCACCCATCTGCCCCAGATCGCGGCATTCGCCGACAGGCACATCCGCATCGTGAAGGACGAGGAGGGCGGCCGGACCGCCACCCGCCTCATGGTGCTGGATGAGCAGGGCAGGGTGGAGGAGCTGGTCCGGATGATCGGCGGCAGCCACCAGAGCGCCACGGCGGAAGCCAACGCCAGGGAACTCCTGGCCGCGGCGGGAGCCTACGGGAAAGAATAGAGAAGGAGCGGATAGGATGAAAATCATACGGGATCCTGAACTGGACGAGATATTTGTCGAAGGTAAAAGCGGCTTCGAGGGACGGCTTCTCAAAGTCCGGATAGACAAAGTGAAGCTCCCCAACGGGCGGATCACCACCCGTGAGTATATCCGGCATCCGGGGGCGGTGGCCATCGTCCCTGTGCTGCCGGACGGAAGCATTGTGCTGGTGAAGCAGTTCCGGTACGCCACAGGCAGCGTGCTCTACGAGATCCCCGCGGGGAAGATAGACCCCGGGGAGGAGCCGGACGCCTGCGCCAGACGGGAACTGTCCGAGGAGACCGGCTACGAGGCGGCAAACTGGCGGTATCTGACCGCCATCGCCACCACACCGGGTTTCACCGACGAGCTGATCCATCTGTATCTGGCTGAAGGGCTGGAACAGTTTGACCAGCACACGGATCCCGATGAGTTTGTCAAAATCGAGGTTGTGGCACCGGAGACAGTCGTGGAGATGATCCGGGACGGCCGCATCTGTGACGGGAAAACCATTGCCGCTCTTGGTTTCCTGGCAATCGAGAAGCTGAAATAGCGGCATGAAAAACTGAATACTGTTACTAGCGTTACACTTTTCGTAGTTTTAAGGAAATATGGCAATATCAGAGAAGAAAAGCAGGAATTCAGGTTTTCTTAGCGAAATAGGTCAGTATAACAAGATTTTACGAAAAGGGGGATTTTCTTATGAAAGCGTATACAGGCGATAAGATCAGAAACGTGGCCATTGTGGGTCACGGTGGAGCTGGAACGACATCGGTGACTGAAGCGCTGCTGTACAGATCGGGTGCGATCAACCGTATGTGCAAAGTCGAAGATGGGGCTACCACCACGGATTTTGAACCGGAAGAGATCAAGCGCAAAGTCTCTGTCAATGCGACACTGGCTCCGGTTGAATGGCGTGACAGCAAGATCAACTTCATCGACACGCCGGGTTTTGCGGATTTCGTTGCGGAAGTCAAGGGTGCCTTCAGGGCAGTGGACAGCGCACTGATCGTTGTCAGCGCCACCGCAGGCGTCCAGGTCGGCACGGAACAGTGCTGGAAGCTGGCCGAGGAAGCGCATCTGCCGCGTATCATCCTGGTCAACAAGATGGACCGCGAGAACGCGGACTTCGACGCTATTCTGGAAAATCTCCGTCATAAATTCGGTAAGAAAGTACTGCCTCTGGAACTGCCTCTGGGCAAAGAGGAGAACTTCAGCGGCGTCATCGACTGCTTCCGCATGAAGGCCTACCGGGCCAACGGCAACGGCTCCGACGAGATCGAGATTCCCGAGGATCTGAAGATTTACGCCGAGGAGATGCACGAGAAGATGGTGGAGGCCGCCGTGGAAGTGGACGACGACCTGATGATGCGTTACCTGGAAGGCGGTGAGATCTCTTCCGAGGAGATCCGCAAATGCCTCATCAAAGGCATCCGCCACGCCCAGATCTTCCCCATGATCTGCTGCAGCGCCGCCAAGAACATCGGCCTGGGCAGAACTATGAACGCCATTATCGACTATACGTATCCCTCTATTCTGAACGACTTCGAAGTGACCAACGTGAATACAGGCGAGGTTGAGCTGAAAGACGCCGGCGCCCCCATGGCGGCCCTGGTGTTCAAGACCACCTCCGACCCCTTCGTGGGCAGACTGAGCTTCATCCGCGTGTTCTCCGGCAGCATCAAGGCGGACAGCACCGTCTATAACGCAAGCCGTGAGAAAGAGGAGCGCATCAGCGGCATCTTCACCATGCGTGGCAAGAACCAGATCCCCATGGACGAGATCACCGCCGGTGACATCGGCGTCACTGCCAAGCTGCAGTTCACCGCCACCGGTGACACCCTCAGCGACAAGGACAACCCGGTGCTCTTCAAACCCATCGCCTTCCCGCTGCCTATGTACACCCGGGCGCTTTCCGCCAAGGTGAAAGGCGAGGAGGACAAGATTATCAGCGCGCTGAACCGCCTGATGGACGAGGACCCCACCATCATCGTCAGCCGCAACGCTGTCACCAAAGAGACACTGATCAGCGGCATGGGCGACCAGCATATCGACATCATCATGGAGCGCATGAAACGGAAATTCGGCGTGGAAGCCGACCTCCGCGCTCCCCTGGTTGAATACCGTGAGACCATCCGCGGCAGCGCCCATGTGCAGGGCAAACACAAGAAACAGTCCGGCGGCCACGGCCAGTACGGCGACGTTGTCATCGACATGGAGCCCCTGCCGGCTGGCGAAGGCTTCGAGTTTGTGGACAAGATCTTCGGCGGCGCGGTTCCCAGACAGTATATCCCCGCCGTGGAGAAGGGCATGCAGGAGTGCATGGAGCACGGCGTCCTGGCCGGCTATCCGGTAGTTGACGTGCGCATCACCCTGGTGGACGGCTCCTACCATCCGGTGGACTCCTCCGAGATGGCCTTCAAGACCGCATCCTCCCTGGCCTTCAAGAAAGCCATGGAAGAGGCGCAGCCGGTGCTGCTTGAGCCTTACTACACCTTGAGCGTGACCTGCGACGAGTCCATGACCGGCGACGTGATCGGCGACCTGAACACCAAACGCGGACGGATCATGGGCATGGAGAGCCTGGAAGACGGCCTCAGCGTGGTGCAGGCACAGGTACCTTACGCCGAGATCACCGAGTACTCCGTGGACCTGCGGGCACTGACCCAGGGCATGGGCACTTTTGAGATGAAATTCGACCACTATGAGGAAGTTCCCCATAAGATGGCCGAGGAGATCATCGCGGAAGCCAACGCAGGCAAAGAAGAATAAGACCGCCCCTGAAAAAGGCGGATGAGGGACCTTCTACCGTGTGAGACGGTGGAGGCCCATGGGAACAGCCCCGTGGCTGCCCGCTCCTCCTGTGGGGGCGGACGGTCCGGGGCTGGCTTTTTTTGCGGAAAACGCCCCGGGAAAGCCCTATAGAGTATTGTATTGGCGTAAAAAGAGAAAAAACGCCGGATTTCACGGAGAAATTTCATTATATATGGTAAACTGCTTGAATAAATGATATAATATTTCACAGTATAAGGGAATTTCCGCCCATGCTGCAGGCGCACCGTGGGCAGGGAGATCCGAAATCAACTGGGAGGGTTTTACAAGATGGGAAACATCCATGCTGACTGTGTTAAAACGCTGCGCTTTCTGGCAGCAGACGAGGTGGAGAAGGCGAATTCCGGTCATCCGGGACTGCCGCTGGGCACCGCACCTTTGATGTATACTTTCTGGGATAAATTCATGCGTTACAATCCGGCCGATCCGGCCTGGTTCAACCGGGACCGCTTCGTGCTGTCCCCGGGCCACGGCTCCGCGCTGCTGTACGCCATGCTGCATCTGGCAGGCTACGGTCTGACCATTGACGAGCTGAAGAATTTCCGCCAGTGGGGCAGCCGCACTCCGGGCCATCCGGAATACGGCATGACTCCGGGCGTGGATGTGTCCACCGGTCCTCTGGGCCACGGCTTCGCCATGGGCGTGGGCTTCGCACTGGCAGAGACCATGCTGGCCGCCAAGTTCAACAAGCCGGAGTTCCCGGTGGTTGACCACTACACCTACGGCATCGTGTCCGACGGCGACCTGATGGAGGGCGTATCCTCCGAGGCCGCTTCCCTGGCAGGCACCCTGGGTCTGGGCAAGCTGATCTACATGTACGACGACAACAAGATCACCATCGAAGGCACCACCGACATCGCTTTCGCCGAGGACGTGGAAGCCCGCTTCAAGGCATACAACTGGCAGGTGCTGCGGGTTGAGAGCAGCGAGGACCTGGAAGCACTGGAGGCCGCTGTGAAAGAGGCCCAGGCCGACAAAGAGCGTCCCAGCCTGATCATCGTCCGCACCCATATCGGTTTCGGCAGCCCGAAACAGGACAGCCCCGCCGCCCACGGCGAACCCCTGGGCGCGGAGGCAATGGCCACCACCCGCGAGAACGCAGGCTGGCCGGCCGATCCGTTCTATGTGCCGGAAGAAGTGAAGAAGCATTTTGACGAGAAGCTGCCTGCCTGCGCCGAAGGCGAGAAGGAATGGCAGGAGCTGCTGAGAAAATACGGCGAGGCCTATCCGGAACTGGTGGGCGAGCTGCTGGCCGCACTGTCCGGCAAGCGCACCGTGGACCTGGCAGAGCTGGAGGCCCTGTTCGAGGGCAAGACCGCTGTGGCCACCCGCGGCGCATCCGGCGATGTGCTCCAGAAACTGGCCGAGCTGATCCCCGAACTGGTTGGCGGCAGCGCCGACCTGGGCCCCTCCAACAAGACCGTGATGAAAGCCTGCGGTTTCTACGGCAAAGAGAGCCGTGACGGCCGGAACATCCATTTCGGCGTCCGCGAGCACGGCATGGGCTGCGTTGTGAACGGCATGGCCCTCCATGGCGGCCTGATCCCCTTCGGCGCCACCTTCCTGGTGTTCGCCGACTTCCTGCGTCCCACCATCCGCATGGCGGCCCTGATGGGCATCCAGTCCATCTTCGTGCTGACCCATGACAGCGTGGCTGTAGGCGAGGACGGACCTACCCATCAGCCTATCGAGCATGTGATGAGCCTGCGCATGATCCCCAACACCACCGTGTTCCGCCCGGCGGACGCGCTGGAGACCGCCGCAGCCTGGAAATACGCCGTGGAGCACAAGAACGGTCCCACCGCGCTGTGCCTGTCCCGTCAGAACCTGCCGGTGCTGGCGGACCACAAAGAGGCTGTGCATGAGGGCGCCCTGAAGGGCGGCTATGTGCTGAGCCCGGCGAAAGACCTGGCCAAGGCCGTTGTCATCGCCACCGGCTCCGAAGTGCAGCTGGCCCTGGAAGCTCAGAAGATGCTGGCTGAAGAGGGTGTGGACATCTCCGTGGTATCCATGCCTTCCTGGGAAGTCTTCGAGAAACAGGAGGACGCCTATAAAGAGAGCGTACTGCCCCGTTTCGTGCCCACGTTCGCCGTGGAGGCCGGCGTGACCATGGGCTGGAGCCGTTACACCGGTTCCGAGCGCAGAGTGCTGGGCATCAACCGTTTCGGCGCATCCGCACCGGGCGGCGTGGTGCTGGAGCATTACGGCATGACCGCTGCCAACGTTGCGGCCATGGTGAAAGAGAATCTGTAAGAAATGACGAGGGGCGGAGTGATGCACTCCACCCCTTTTTCTTTCCTTGATTTCAGATAGGATTTTGGAAGATTGTCCTCCGGGACAAATTGTGGTAATATGAATCGTTGTGTTTCCCCGGGGCGGAAGGCTCCGGGACAAGAGAGAATGCGGGAGTGATACGGTGAAAAATCTATTGACAATTGCCGGCAGCGACAGCAGTGGCGGAGCCGGCATCCAGGCGGACCTGAAAACCTTCGCGGCACACGGCACTTTCGGCATGAGCGTCATCACGGCGGTGACCGCCCAGAATACCTGCGGCGTCACCAAAGTCCAGGACATCACGCCGGAAATCATCACGGCGCAGCTGGATGCGGTGTTCTCCGACATCCGGGTGGACGCGGTGAAAATCGGCATGGTATCCCAGATCGAGAGCATCCTGGCCATCGCCGAGGGACTGAAGAAGTGGAAACCGGCCATCGTGGTGCTGGACCCGGTGATGATCTCCAAGAGCGGCTATCCGCTGCTCCAGCCCAACGCCTGCAAGGCGCTGATCGAGAACCTGCTGCCCCTGGCCACCCTGGTGACCCCGAACCTGCCGGAGGCGGAAGCCATCTGCGGATTCCCCATCACCGATGAGGATGCCATGGTGGAGGGCGCCAAGAAAATCATCAGCCTGGGCGCCAAGGCCGTGCTGGTGAAAGGCGGCCATCTCCAGGGAGACCGGGCGGACGACTACCTGTTCGACGGTGAGGAGGGCATCTGGCTGGCCGGCGAACGCATCGAGACGAAGAACACACACGGCACCGGCTGCACCCTGTCCAGCGCCCTGGCGGCCAATCTGGCCAAAGGCCTGGAGCTGGAGGATGCGGTGGCGGAGTCCAAGGCCTACGTGACCAAGGGCATCGCCCATGGCATCGCGCTGGGAAGCGGCTGCGGGCCCACCCATCATTTTGTGGATCTGTATGAGAAGGCGGGGATGGAAGAATGAATCTGCAGGGGAATTTCAAAGCTATTATTGAAGAGATCCTGAAAAAAGGACCGGTGGTCCACGCCATCACCAACAGCGTCACCGCCGGCGACTGCGCCGCGGTGGCCCTGGCGGCGGGAGCCCATCCCGTCATGGCGGAGGCTCCTGAGGAAGTGGAGGAGTTCACCGCCGGCGCCGACGTGCTGGTGCTGAACCTGGGACTCCTCAGCGAAAGCCGGATGGAGTCCATGGAACTGGCTGCGGAGGAGGCCCGGAAAGCGGGGATCCCCGTAGTGCTGGACCCTGTGGGGGTCATGAGCAGCGACATGCGGCTGGCCTTCGCGCTGAAACTGCTGCAGACCGGCGCCATCACCGTGGTCCGTGGCAACTTCAGCGAATGCCGGGCACTGCTGGACCAGGAGACCGGCGGACGGGGCGTGGACTCCACGGAGACCCCGGACCAGGCCGCCGCGCTGCGGATCGTGAAAGAGGCGGCCAAGGAGTACGGCTGCATCTTCGCACTCACCGGCGCCACCGACTATGTCAGTGACGGCAAACGGGCCGTGATGCTGGGCGGGGGCAACCCCCTGATGGCACAGATTCCCGGCGCCGGCTGCATGACGTCGGTGATGGTGGGCATCTGCCTGTCCGTGGCGGAGGACGCCATGGAGGGCACCGCCCTGGGCATCGTCATCATGGGGCAGGCCGCGGAGTTGGCTGCCGGACTGCTGGAGACCAAGGACGGCCCCGGCATGTTCCGCGTACGGCTCATCGACGGCGTCTACCACGTGGTGAACAAGTGGAACCTGATCAACCGGATGGACCCGGACCGGGTGAACTGAGAACCGGGGCATCAATGACTAAGCGGCCGGGAGGAGGGGAGCGGTGGAACCGCTCCCGCAACCCCGGTCCGCTCCGGGAACCGCGCCTTGACGGGAGACTGTGGGGTGCGGCATGACCGGAGAACCGGGAAGGAGAATGGAACCATGACCATGAGACCTGCACTGGATTTGCGGGTATATCTTGTGACGGACCGGAACTGCCTCCGGGACAAGACGCTGGAGGAGGCGCTGGAAGAGGCGCTGGCTGCCGGCGTCACCCTGGTGCAGTACCGGGACAAGGACACTTCCGGCGGCGACATGTACCGCCGGGCCCTCCGGCTGAAGGAGATCTGCCGGAAGCACGGGGTGCCTCTGCTGGTGAACGACCGGCTGGACGTGGCCCTGGCGGTGGGAGCCGACGGGGTCCATCTGGGCCAGAGCGACCTGCCTGTGGCGGAAGCCCGCCGGCTGGCAGGGCCGGACTTCATCATCGGCGCCACGGCGCACAACGTGGAGGAGGCGCGCCGCGCGGAAGCCGAGGGAGCGGATTACCTGGGCTGCGGCGCGGTGTTCGCCTCCGGCACGAAGCACGACACGGTGCCCCTGGGACTGGACGGGCTGGCTGCGATCAGCCGGGCCGTGGAGATCCCCCTGGTGGGCATCGGCGGCGTCACGGCGGAGACCTATCCCGACGTGCTGGCCACCGGCGCCGACGGCGCGGCAGTGGTAAACGGCATCCTGGGGCAGGAGGACATCACCGCCGCGGTGAA
>CALAZX010000211.1 GCA_937926555.1 uncultured Negativicutes bacterium
CCGTTGGGGTTGAAGGGAGGCTCCATGGTGGGATTGCCGGCCGGATCCACGTACTGGGTGGCTACCTGTCCGTTGGCGAAGAGACGGCGGATCACGTCGTCCGGAGCGTAGAAACGGCCCTCGCCATGGGAGATGGCCACGGTATGGATGTCGCCGGGCTCCACGGCGCTCAGCCAGGGAGACTTGTTGGAGACGATCCGGGTGGATACCATCTGGCTCAGATGGCGGCCGATGGTGTTGAAGGTCAGGGTGGGAGAATCCTCCTCCATGGGCCGGATCTCGCCGTAAGGCACCAGACCCAGTTTGATCAGCGCCTGGAAGCCGTTGCAGATGCCCAGCACCAGACCGTCACGGTTCTGCAGCAGCTCGTTCACGGCCTCGGCGATCCGCGGGTTGCGGAACATGGTGGCGATGAACTTGCCGGAGCCGTCGGGCTCGTCACCGGCGCTGAAGCCGCCGGGCAGCATGATGATCTGGGAGTTGTTGATGCCTTTCACCATGGCCTCCACGGAATCCTCGATGGCCTGTGCCGTCAGGTTGCGGATGACGAAGGTGTCGGTCTCGGCGCCGGCTGCCTGGAAGGCCCGGGCGCTGTCATACTCGCAGTTGATGCCGGGGAATACCGGGATGAAGACACGGGGTTTCGACAGGGTCACCGGTGCGGTGAGGGGCAGCTCCAGCTGGAACAGGGGCTGGTCCATGTCCTCGGGAACCGGGGAAGCCGGAGCTTTCGCCGGGAACACGTCGTCCAGGGGCTCGGTATAGGTCTTCTCCAGGTCCGCCAGGTCCAGGACGGTGTCGTTGATGGTGATCTTCCCGTCGTCGGTCACCGTGCCCAGAGGCATGTATTCCAGGCCTTCCAGTACGGTGTCACAGGGAGCGTCCTCCGCCAGTTCCAGCAGCATGCCGCCGGGCTGGAGCATGAAGAGGGCCTCTTTGTGGGGGAAGGGTTTCAGGAAGGAGAAGCCTTTGCCGTTGCCCAGGCACATCCGGGTCAGGGCTGCGGCGATACCGCCCTCCTCCACGGAGGCGGCGGCGCGGATCTTGCCTTCCAGCATCAGTTTATGCACCCGGCGCAGGTTCTCGCGCAGGGCCTTGAAGTCGGCCACTTCGCCTTCCTCCATGGGGGTGCTCAGGAAGACAACGGAATCCCCCGCCTCTTTCAGTTCGGGAGACACGCTCTTGTCGCCGTCAATCACATCCACCGCGAAGGATACCAGGGTGGGAGGAACATTCATATCCATGAAGGTGCCGGACATGCTGTCCTTGCCGCCGATAGCGGGAACTTCCATGTTCTCCAGCACGGTGTTGGCGCCCAGCAGGGCCGCGAAGGGCAGACCCCAGTCGGAAGCCTCGTTCATCTTCTGGAAATACTCCTGCATGGTGAGACGGGCGGTATCAGGGTTGGCGCCTGCGGCCACCGCTTTCACCAGGGACTGGATCACAGCGTACATGCCGCCGTGGAACGGGCTCCAGCAGGCCACTTCCGGATTGTAGCCGTGAGACATGACGGATGCCGCCGTGGTGGTCCCTTCCAACACAGGGATCCGGGCCACCATGGCCTCGGAGGGGGTCATCTGGCGGCTGCCGCCGAAGGGCATCTGCACGGTGCCCCGGCCGATGGTGCTGTCGAAGCGCTCCACCAGGCCTTTCTGGCTGCAGACGTTGAGGCGGGCCAGGTTCTTCACCCAGGCCTCCTCCATGGAAGCGGCGTTCTCCACTTCCTCGGGTACTTTATTGAAGACGGATTCCCCTTCCACCGCTTTCACATGGACGGTGGCATGCTGCGCCACGCCGTTGGTGTCCAGGAAAGCCCGGGAGATATCCACGATGGTCTTGCCGCGCCAGTGCATCACCAGACGGGGATCCTCAGTGATCTCGGCCACCACCGTGGCCTCCAGGTTCTCCTTGTCCGCGAAGGCGGCGAATTTCTCCCAGTCGGAGCCGGCGATGACTACCGCCATGCGCTCCTGGGATTCGGAGATGGCCAGCTCGGTGCCGTCCAGTCCGGCGTATTTCTTGGTGACTTTGTCCAGATTGATCCGCACGCCGTCGGCCAGCTCGCCGATAGCTACGGACACGCCGCCTGCGCCGAAGTCGTTGCAGCGCTTGATCAGCACGGTGACTTCCGGATTGCGGAAAAGACGCTGGATCTTGCGCTCGGTGGGCGGATTGCCCTTCTGCACTTCCGCACCGCAGGTGGCCAGGGATTCCACCGTATGCTCCTTGGAGGAGCCGGTGGCGCCGCCGATGCCGTCACGGCCGGTGCGGCCGCCCAGCAGCACCACAACGTCGCCTTCCTGGGGACGTTCGCGGCGTACGGCCTCTTTCGGAGCCGCGCCGATGACAGCGCCGATCTCCATGCGTTTGGCCACGAAGCGGTCATGGTAATACTCTTTCACCTGGCCGGTGGCCAGGCCGATCTGGTTGCCGTAGGAGGAGTAGCCGGCAGCGGCGCCGATGGTCAGCTTCCGCTGGGGCAGCTTGCCCTCCAGGGTCTTCTCGATGGGAACGCGGGGATCGCCGGCACCGGTGACACGCATGGCCTGGTACACATAGGAACGGCCGGACAGCGGGTCGCGGATGGCACCGCCCAGACAGGTGGCGGCGCCGCCGAAGGGCTCGATCTCCGTGGGATGGTTATGGGTCTCGTTCTTGAACATCACCAGCCAGTCCTCAGTCTTGCCGTCGATCTCCACAGGCACCACGATGGAGCATGCGTTGATCTCCTCGGACTGGTCCAGGTCGGGGAGCTTGTTCTCTTTCTTCAGTTTCTTGGTGGCGATGCAGGCCATGTCCATGAGGGTCACGGGACGGTCCGTGTTCTCGCCGTACACCTGGGCACGGGTGGCCAGGTACTGCTGGAAAGCGTCCTCCACCGGCTTGGTATAGACGCTGGAATCGATGGTCACGCCGTCGATATTGGTCATGAAGGTGGTATGGCGGCAGTGGTCGGACCAGTAGGTGTCCAGCACACGGATCTCGGTGATGCTGGGATCACGCTGCTCCTCCTCCTTGAAGTACTTCTGCACCCAGAGCAGGTCCTCCAGGCTCATGGCCAGGCCCAGCTGGGACAGCAGGGCGGCGGCCTCCTCACGGCTCAGGCCGCGGAATCCGTCCAGCACAGCCACATCCGCCGGCTCCTGGCAGGTGTCCTCCAGGGTCTCCGGCTTGTCCAGGGCGGCCTCTCTGGCCTCGATGGGATTGATCAGATACTTCTTCACGCGTGCGAAATCGGCGTCGCTCAGGTCACCCTTCACCACGTATACTTTCGCGGCGGCCACCAGGGGTTTCTCCTTCTGAGTGATCAGCTGGATGCACTGGGCCGCGAAATCCTCACGCTGGTCATACTGGCCCGGAAGCAGCTCCATGGCGAACACACGCTCATCGGCGGCAGGCACCAGCTCCTCGGCGACGGTGTCCACCGGCGGTTCGGAGAGCACCAGTTTCCGTGCCTGCTCGAACTCCTCGGGGGACAGCCCCATCACGTCATAGCGGGCCAGGATGCGGACCCCTTCCACGTTCTTCAGCAGAAGGTTGTTCCGCAAATCCGCCAGCAGCCCCTTTGCCTCTACCGCAAAGGCGTTTTTCTTTTCCACGTAAATCCGTCTGATGTCACTCATGTTTCATCCTCCATTTTTTTGTTGCAACCTGTTTTTATGATAAATTGGTAAAACTAACTACTCCCATCCCGGACGGTCTCCTCCTCCGCCTGCCTCCGGAAATCCCGGAACCGGGCGGATGGACATGGAACGGCGGACAGGACCAGGGGGTCCCGCCGCGGAAAATCCGTCCTCGTAAAATCAGTCTTTCTCTTCTTCCCTTGTCTTCCTATATAAGGAGCCCTTCATCAGAAGTACTCGTTGATATAGTTGCTGCACCGGGGGAAGAGCCGGTCAAGGAAATCCAGGGCTTCCTTGGACCGTACCGTCAGCTTGCCGGCCGCATGCAGTCCGGAGGCCGTGTAGGCTCCGAAATACAGCTGGGTGAACACGTCGATATCAAGCACCGCGTCCTCGGTCTCGTCGGACCGCGTCACGGTGAGCACGCCATCTTTCACGGTGAGACGGAACAGATGGCTGTTGAGATTCATCATCCTGTCATTGACGATGACCGCGCAGGTCCCGTCAGGCATCCCCTCGGGCACCGGATATTCCGCCAGCGCCAGCTCCGCGTCGATGCAGCGGGCCATCATGAAGGGTCTGCAGCTCCCCGAAAGCGATGCGTCGGGGAAGTTGAGGTAGGTCCGGTCGTCTTCCGGAGCCTCCCAGTAGAAACGTTTCGCCGTGGCCACATGGGTGGCGGCATAGCGCAGCAGCGCATGCTTGCCCTCGGCGGTCACGGACAGCAGCTCGTGGACCAGGAAGGTCCCCTCGCCGTCAATCTTGTAGAACATATATGCCAGGGGCTCGCCGTCCTTGTAGGACACCGCCGCCTGGAGACCGTCCATGGCGTTCACGGTCAGCCGCT
>CALAZX010000212.1 GCA_937926555.1 uncultured Negativicutes bacterium
GACCATGTCGTCCCGTGCGGCAGGCCTGGGTCTGAACATCATGTGCGTAGGCGCATTCGCCCGCTACATGGATAAGATCGGCGCATCCCGCGCCCTGGTACGCGCCACCATCAAACCGCTGCTGAAACTGAAATCCCCCTACCTGGTACTGGCACTGTCCTGGGTACTGGGTCTGACCATCGGCCTGTGCATCAACTCCGCATCCGGCCTGGCCATGCTTCTCATGGTTACCGTATTCCCTATCCTGGTTGGTCTGGGCGTAAGCCGCATCGCCGCTACCGCAGCTGTGGCATCCACCCTGTGCTTCGACTGGAGCCCCAGTGACACCGGCACCATCCTGTCCGCCGAGACGGCAGGTCTGAACCCGGTAATCTACTGGACCGACTACCAGGTTCCCATCGTTATCGTGGCATTCTTCGTAGTAGGCGCCCTGTTCTTCTTCTTCCAGAAGTACATGGACAAACGGGACGGCCATGTGGTGAAACCCATGGACATCAGCGCAGAAGCCGAATCCGGCGATCCGGCCGACCACGCTCCCGCCATCTACGCGCTGCTTCCTGTAGTGCCCCTGGCACTGATCCTCTCCTTCAGCCCCCTGTGGATCACCTGGATCAAGGTGAACATCGTAAACGCCATGTTCATCGGTCTGGCAGTCGGCATGATCGCCGAGTACATCCGCACCCGGGATCTGAAGAACGTGTTCGGCAACGTGCAGGCTTTCTTCGACGGATTGGGCCTGCAGATGGCCAACGTAGTCACCCTGGTCGTAGCCGGCCAGGTATTCGCCCAGGGCCTGATGAGCATGGGCGTGATCAACACCCTGATCAAGAGCAGCCAGGATGCGGGCTTCAGCCCCATGCTGATGATGATTGTCATGGTTGCCATCATCGCTGTATCCTCTATCGTGATGGGTTCCGGCAACGCACCGTTCTTCGCTTTCGCCGCACTGACTCCGGCCGTGGCCGCAGCCAGCGGTATCGCTCCGGTGCTGTTCCTGCTGCCGATGCATTTCGCGGCATCCATCGCACGTACCTGCTCCCCCATCACCGCGGTTATCGTAGTAGCCTCCGGTATGGGCAAGGTTTCCCCCTTCGACCTGGTAAAACGCACCTCCATCCCCATGGCAGGCGCTATGCTGGTCAACGTGGGCATGACCTTCTTCTACTACTACAGAGGCTAGTCTCCGGTCCGGCAGACGGATTCAGGAAGCTTCCCCGCTGTGTGTAGAGAGCGGAAGATACCTCATCTCAATCAGAAATACCGTCGTACATCCCGTACGGCGGTATTTTTCTTTTCCGGCTTACGGCCGGAGATGTTTTCCGGGACTGTACCGGGTGATTTTCCCGATTCCTTTTCCACATGCCATTCCGGCTTCAACCCGTTTTTTGTATCAAAATCGGCGTTTCAGCCCGGATTTTGTCATAAAATCGGGATTTCGCCAAAAAAAATTCAAAAAAACCTGTTTTACCGTTATTGGGGTTTTTCTGCTGTTTTCTGCAGGTTGAAGGCTTTTTTGCCCGTTTTTTCTACCGTTGCTGAAAGTCCTTCCCGGCGCTCCGCCCCATCCGCACCAAAAAGTACCATGTATACATTTATTTTGTTTTTTGTTTTATGCTATAATGTATTGTATTCATTTTTAAGGAGAAAGGGTGTTTTTTATGGAATCACTGAATCAGGCCATGGCTGCTGTCGATGCAGTCATCAACTCGATCAACACAGTCCTCTGGTCTTATGTTCTGATTGTGCTGCTGTTAGGTCTCGGCCTTTACTTCACTTTCAGAACCGGATTTGTCCAGATCCGCTATCTGAAAGAGATGGTCCGGCTGCTGACGGAGGGAGCCGGCCGTAAGACAACGGGCAAGGAGGTATCCTCCTTCCAGGCCTTCTGTGTCAGCACCGCATCCCGTGTGGGTGTGGGCAACATCGCGGGTATCGCCATCGCCATCGTGCTGGGCGGCCCCGGCGCCATCTTCTGGATGTGGATCGTGGCCATCGTGGGCAGTGCCACCGGCTTTGTGGAGAGCACGCTGGCCCAGATCTACAAGATCCCCAAGAAGGACGGCGCTTTCCACGGCGGTCCGGCTTACTACATCAAGAACGTGCTGCATATGCCGAAACTGGCCAAGCTGTTCTCGTTCCTGCTGCTGACCACCTTCGCGCTGATCTACAACTCTCTGCAGGCCAACACCATCACGCTGTCCCTGCATAACGCTTTCGGCTGGGACCGCGCCCTCATCGGCGTAGTCATCTCCGCCCTGGTGGCCCTGGTCATCTGCGGCGGCGTCCATGCCATCGCCCGTGTGGCTGAGTTCATGGTCCCCATCATGGCAGGTATCTATATCCTCATCGCCATCGTGGTCACCATCATGAACATCTCCGAGCTGCCGGCAGTGCTGAGCCTCATCATGACCAACGCCTTCGAGCCCCAGTCCGCTGTGGCCGGCGGTGTGGGCGCATGTATCATGACCGGTATCAAGCGCGGCCTGTTCTCCAACGAGGCCGGTGAAGGCTCCGTGCCGAACGCCGCAGCCACCGCCAACGTGTCCCATCCTGTGAAACAGGGTCTGGCACAGGCCTTCGGCGTTTATGTGGACACCCTGATTGTCTGCTCCGCCTCCGCCTTCATCATCCTGCTCTCCGGTCAGTACCAGATCGGCGGCAGAGTGACCGGCATCGAGCTGGTGCAGCACTGCCTGTCCGCGGAGATTGGCGGCTGGTCCATCCCCTTCATCGCGTTCATGATCCTCATGTTCGCCTTCAGCTCCCTGGTAGGCAACTACTACTACGGTGAGATCAACCTGGTGTTCCTCAGCGACAAGAAATATGTGCTGTGGGCATTCCGCGTGTTCGTTATCGGCATGGTCATGTTCGGCAGCATCGCCTCCCTGCCTCTGGTATGGGACCTGTCCGACCTGTTCATGGCCTTCCTGGCAGCCACCAACCTCTACGCCATCACCCGCCTCTACAAGTATGCGGATGTGGCGCTGAAAGACTACAGCCGCCAGAAAGCCGAGGGCATCAAGGAGCCGGTCTTCAATCCGGCCGTACTGCCCAGCCTGGATGGCGTCCATGCCTGGGGCGTGGATGACGAGATTGACGACTGATTCCCATCCCTGACCGCACCGCTGTCTTCCCCGGAAAACAGCGGACGCGTCCGACAGCTTCATGAGAAACGTCCTTTCAAGACGTGAGAAACCCCCGGTTCCGCACATCGCGGAACCGGGGGTTCTTTTT
Source organism: uncultured Negativicutes bacterium (assembly GCA_937926555.1). Classification (GTDB taxonomy): domain Bacteria; phylum Bacillota; class Negativicutes; order Acidaminococcales; family Acidaminococcaceae; genus Succiniclasticum. Next base: position 3,235 of record CALAZX010000212.1, read on the forward strand.
ATCTTTATCTCTGTATCTTTTTCCTTTTCATTCCGGTGTTCTCAGCACTGATTTCCGATTCATGGGAACAGAGCCTTGCGGCACCGCTACACGCATTCCATCTTCCATCCGTCCTCCGCAGAGGCAGGCTGCCCCGCAGAAGAAATCAGATATGGAACATCCGCCGGAGGAAGTCCATGGCAAAAGCCTCCCGCTCCTCCTGGAGCTCCCGGATGCGCCGTGCCTCCGCTGCCAGACCGGCAGCCCCGCCGCTTTCAGAAGGCAGGAAGAAGGGCTCCAGCCCCAGTGTCTCCCCCAGCCAGCAGGCCCGGGCCAGCCGGACCGGCTTCTCCACGCAGAGGAACTTCGCCGGCAGACGCTGGTTCTGCCAGGACACCAGGCTGCGGAACAGGCCGCCGCCACGGTCATCGTCCTTCAGGGAGCCTTCGGGAATCCCCGCCAGCGCCAGGCGCTGATGGAGACGCCTTACCCCTTCCTCCGTGCCGGAGAGCACCAGGACGCTGCCGGGGTTCTTCCGCACCAGGGTCCCCAGCCGTTCCGTCAGTTCTTGCAGCGGGCCGCCGTCCAGCTCCTCCGCAACCTCCTGCCGCAGCAGGATATGGGTCACGCCTTCCAGCAGTGCGGCAGTTCTCTCCGCCGGCACGATTGCCGCGTTTCCGTTCCACGCTCCGTTAAATGGAACCGTCCGCACCGCGGACAGCTCCCCGGCCTTCCGGTACCGGGAGGACCACAGGGGCGAGGTGGCTTTCGCCAGCAGGGCGTTCACAAAGGATCCGCTCATTTCTTCTCCTCTTTGGCGGTGGCGCAGCAGGCGCAGTTCCGCACATCCTCCCAGTACTCGCAGTGGATGCCCACGTCAGCGGAGCAGAAATCCTGGCAGCCGTTCTTCCGGAAATGGTTGGTGGCCCGGAGCACGTACTTGGCTCCCAGATACAGCAGCGGCACGTTGACGTACACGATGCTGATGTTGGCCAGGTCGGAGAAGGCCCACAGGTTGCCCAGGTCGTAGCCGGCGATGTTCACCAGGATGCCGAAGGTGGCCACGCAGAGGCCCAGGATGCGGACGCCGTTGATGAAACCGCTGTTCCGGCTGATCCGGTTGGCGGCGATCTCGGAGAAGGAAATCATGCCCAGCAGGCAGGTGTAAGCGAAGAGGCAGAAACAGATGGTGAGCATCAGCATCACCAGGGTGTGCATCCCCGCCATGGGGGTCAGCTCCTTCACACTCAGGAGGAACTTGGGCAGTTTGCCCGCCGCGCTCCAGGCGGCCGCGTCATGGGTCCAGTAATGGGCCATAACGACGATGAAGCCGGTCATGGTGCAGATGATATGGGTATCGAGAAAAACGCCCAGAGCGGCGATTATGCCCTGCTCACAGGGGTGTTTCGCATCCGCCGCCGCAGCCGGCATGGTGATGGTACCCTGGCCGGCCTCGTTGCTCATCAGTCCGCGTTTCACGCCCTGGACCAGGGCGGTGCCGAAGAGACCGCCGAACACGGCTTCCGGCGTGAAGGCCCCGTTGAACACGGAGCCGAAGAAATAGGACACGCTGTGGATGTTGGTGCCGATCAGCAGCAGCACCGTCAGCACGTAGACAACTGCCATCACGGGCACCAGCTTGTCCGTCACCCGGGTCACCTTGCGGATACCGCCGAAGGTGATGATGCCGGTGAGGAGGATGGTCACCGCCGCGGTGATCCAGTACAGGGAGGAGTCGGTAGCGATGGTGGTGCCGGTGGCCAGCTCGGCGATGGCGCCCACGGAGGACACCACGTTGAAGCCCTGGGCCGGCAGGCAGAACATGGCGTAGGCGATGTACACCAGAGACAGCGCCACGCCTACCCAGACACGGTTGCCCAGGAGCCGTCTGCCGTAGAAAGGCAGACCGCCCACGAACTCGTCATCCTTCTTCTCCTTGAACAGCTGGGCCAGCGTGGCCTCCGTATAGGCCAGGGCCATGCCGAAGAAGGCGGAGATCCACATCCAGAACAGGGCGCCGGGACCGCCGACGGAAATGGCGCCGGTGACGCCCAGGATGTTGCCCGGGCCCACGCGCATGGCGGAGCTCAGGAAGAAGGCCGCCATCGGGGAGATGCCCGTGGCCACCGTCCTTCTGGCCACCATCAGCCGGATGCCCTTGAAGAAATGCGTCACCTGGATGAAGCCCAGCTTCACCGTGAAGTAGACGCCGGAACCGAACAGCACGATCACCGCCAGGGAGAAATTCCCCAGCAGCGGGATGCTGCGGTACCACTCGAAATTGGTGGGAAAGTCCCAGAAGAAATCGGACAAGGGACCTACAAACGCCAGTATACTGTTGATGGCGGCAAAAAGCTCTTTCATGAATTGACCTCCTGTGCCAGACGGCCCGGCTCATCCGGATACGCCATTCTGACTTTTTTAATGTTTTAATTATATACCATTAACATATGTAAGGCAAAAAAGAAAAGACGCGGCAGGCGTCTTTTCCCGATAGTCGCTCAGTATAGATTTTTCACGGCCTGCCGGCGGATCAGTTCCGCAGCAGCTTCTGGATGTTCTCCATGGTGCCCAGCACCAGCAGCCGGTGCTGCTCCATGAACACGGTCTCCGGCCGGATACCCAGGTCCAGGTCATCCCCGTCCTTGGTGGCCATCACCGTCACATTGTATTTCTTGCGGATATCCAGCATCCCCACCGTGTAGCCGATCCAGGCCTTGGGCACGGAGATCTCGTAGATGCCGTGCTTGTCGTCCATGGGGATGTAGTCGAAGATGTTGTCGGAGCTGTAGCAGACCGCCGTCCAGATGGCCATCTGCTTCTCCGGATAGATCACCTCGTCGGCGCCGTTGCGGCGCAGGAACTTGGCCTGCACGTCACGGGCGGCGCGGGACACCACGGTCTTGGCCCCCATCTCCTTCAGGAGGGAGGTGGTCTCCAGGGAGGCCAGGAAATTGTCCCCGATGGCCACGATGCAGACATCAAAATTCTTCACTCCCAAGGTGTCCAGGAAAGCCTCCTGGGTAGCGTCGCCAATCTGCGCGCTGGTCACCAGGTTCAGGGCCTCGTTCACCCGGTCCTCCCGGTTGTCCACCGCCATGACCTGCACATTCAGCTCCATCAGTTTCTCGGCGATATGACGGCCGAAACGGCCCAGTCCTATCAGCAATACAGTTCTCATTCCGTCCCCTCCCCGGTCCGGCGCCTTCTCTTCAGCTTCCGGACATCATCCGTCTGTTTCCGTTGCGTTTTGCTTCCCTGATTATCTCAATGATTTTTTATCAGCTCCGTCATCCCACCGTGATCTTCTCCTCGGGCAGCCGGGAGACTTTGGCGGGATGGGGGTTCACAGCGGCGAAGATCAGCGTCAGTCCGCCGACTCTGCCGAAGAACATCAGCCCGATCAGCACCAGATGGGAGGCCGTCCCCAGATGAGGCGTGATTCCCAGTGTCAGTCCCACCGTGCCGATGGCCGAGGCCGTCTCGAAGAGGCAGGTGAGCAGGGGGATGTTCTCCCAGTAGCTGATCAGCAGCGCCGCGCCGAAGAACAGGGCGCCATACATCATGAGGATGGTGGCCGCCGTCTTGATCACCGACTCGCCAATCCGCCGGTCGAAGCATTCCGTCTCGTCTTTCTGCCTGAACACCGCGATGGCCGTCAGGAGCAGCACCAGGATGGTGGTGGTCTTCATGCCGCCCGCCGTGGATCCCGGAGAGCCGCCGATGAGCATCAGCGCGATCATCATGCCTTTGCCCGTATCCGTCAGCGTGCCCAGGTCCGCCGTGTTGAAACCGGCGGTACGGGTGGTGGCCGACTGGAACAGGGACTCCCAGAGCCGCTGCCAGAAAGGCAGTCCCTGGTATTCACAGAAGAAGAAATACAGTGCCGGCACCACGATCAGGGTGGCGGTCACCGTGAGGATCACTTTCGTCTGCAGCCGGTACCGGTGGAAATGATGGGTGTTCTGCCGCAGGTCGTCCCAGGTGGTGAAACCGATACCGCCCACCACGATCAGCGCCACCACCACGATATTCACCAGGGCGGAACCGCTGTAGGACACCAGGGAGGAGTACTCCGCCTTCACGCCCATCAGGTCGAAGCCCGCGTTGCAGAACGCGGAGATGGAGTGGAAGATGCTGTACCCGATACCCCGGAAGAAGCCGAATTCCGGCACAAAAACGAAAGAAAGGGCGATAGCGCCCACTATCTCGATAGCAGCCGCCATGGAGACGATAAATCCCGTCAGACGCACGATTCCGCCCACATTGGGAGCGGAGATGGCCGCCTGCATGGTGCTGCGCTGAAGCAGGTCGATCTTATGGTGCCCCATCATAGCGATGGCCACCGCCATGGTCACAACGCCCATGCCGCCCACCTGGATCAGCAGCAGGATCACCAGCTTGCCGAAGAGGGACCAGTACATGGCCGTGTCATGCACCACCAGCCCCGTCACGCACATGGCCGACGTGGCGGTGAACAGCGCGTCCACAAAGGAAGCGCCGCCCCACTCCGCCGTGGCGAAGGGCAGCATCAGGAGCAGAGTGCCCGTGAGGATGCCGATGACGAAGGTGGCGATGATGATCTGGGAGGACGTCATTCGTTTTTCATAGAAATGGGAAAAGCCGCTGAACATAGGATATCCTTTCACCGGGACGCCCCGGCCTGTCGTTTACTCCGAAACACTTTTCCATGACTCTATCATATCACATATCACGGTACTAGGAAAAAACCCGCCGTGAAATAACCTGTAACCAGTCCTATTATAATACGGCTTTTTCCCGCCGCCTATATACCGGCGTGAAAGTTCATTTTTTCGCCACACATGGGAAGATGACCGGAAAACAAAAAAACTCACACCGAAGTGTGAGTTGTGAATTCATTGGTAGCGCTAACGGGAATCGAACCCGTGATTTCGCCTTGAGAGGGCGACGTCTTAGCCGCTTGACCATAGCGCCATGAAAACTGTTATGAAACTTTAATAAAAAATGGCTCCGGGACTAGGGCTCGAACCCAGACAAGAAGATCCAGAATCTCCTGTGCTACCATTACACCATCCCGGAGTGAGGTTACTTGTATATAATACAACTTTAAGCTGTTTCTGTCAACACCTTTTTTCAAGTTTTTCAAACTTTCCGGTGTGACCGGAACCGTTGCACATACACAAGATTTCGACTTGTCTATTATAACAAGAGGTCAAAAAAAATGCAAGCCGTTTTTCCGCATTTTCCCAAAAAAAATTCCAGCCCCGCTTTTCTCTCCGATTTCACCTATTTTTTATTCTCACCGGCCCCATTTACTGGTATGATAGAGTATATGACAGTAAACGGCGGCGGATACGCCCGCCGGCTCTTTCCTAAGCCTGCGGCCCACCGTTCCGGATCATACACACAGAACAGAAAAGGAGCGTTCTCATGCATCAGTATCTTTTACACATCGGCGGATTCCCCATCCGCATGTACGGTCTGACTTTATGTATGGCCATCTTCCTGGCCACCGGCGTAGCCTACTTCCTGGCGAAACAGGACGGACGCTGGCACAACCATATCCTGGACATCGGCATCTACGGCGGTTTCGCCGGCCTGGTGGGCGGCCGCCTCTGGGATGTCTTCTTCTTCGACTGGGCCTACTACCAGCACCACCTGCTGGAGATTCCCTTCGTCTGGCAAGGGGGCATGGCCGTCCAGGGCGGCATGCTGGCAGGTCTTGGCGCCGGCATCCTCTACTGCAAACGCCACAACATCGACTGGCTGGCCCTGGCGGATATCGTCTGCCCGGCCATGGTGCTGGGACAGGCCATCGGACGGATGGCCAACCTGCTCAACGGTGACGCCTTCGGCGCCCCCACCGGCGGCGATTTCGGCATCATCTACCCGGTAGGCACACTGGCCCGCGCCACCTACGGCACCCAGCCCCTCTGGCCCGCCGAGATCTGGGAGGGGCAGCTGGACGTGGTCCTCTTCGCCCTGCTGCTGATCTTCCGCTCCTTCCCCCATTCCAAGGGGCAGGTTCTCTGCCTGTACGGCTTCCTCTACTCCCTGGAGCGGTTCTGCCTGGAGTTCCTCCGGGGCGACTACGCCACTCCCTGGATGTGGGGCCTCACCTCCGCCCAGGCCACCAGCCTGGGATTCATGGCGGTATGCGCCGTCCTCTTCCTCCTCTCCGCGTGGAAATACCCGGCACGGGAGGATTCCGCCCCTGTGGCCGCCGCAGCGGAAGCGGCTATCACTTCCCCCGCGCCTGCCCCTGAAAAACGCGGAGAAAGCGGATCTGGCGGCGACAACGGCATCGGCAGCGGTTCCGGACGGGCTGACCGGCGCCGGAAAGACGGCCGCGGAAAACGGAAAGACCGGAAAAACTGACGGGAGCCGGCAGCTCCGCAGTTCCGGACTGACCATTCCCTGCATTCCCTGACAGAAACATATCCGAGATACAGAAAAGGCACTTCCTGCGAAGTGCCTTTTTTCTATGCCGTTATGCTATTTATCCAGCTCCTCGTTCATGCTGCCGCTGCGGAATCCCTCCAGGTCCGCGCAGACATACTTGAAGCCGATGTCCTTGTAGAGCTTCGTCAGCCGCGCCCGGGTGGAGGGCTGTGCCAGCAGCACGATCTGCGCCGGGTCCACCTCGATGCGGGCCAGTGTGCCGTGATAGCGCACCCGCACCTGGGTGAAGCCCAGGGTCCGGAGGATCTCCTCCGCTTTCTCCACCTGCATCAGTTTCTCCGGGGTGATGGTCTCCCCGTAGGGGATGCGGGACGCCAGGCAGGCCGAGGAGGGTTTCGCCGCCGTGAACAGGCCCATCTCCCGGGAGATCTCCCGGATGTCCCGTTTGGTCAGCCCCGCCTCCTCCATGGGACTGCGGACACCCAGCTCCTTCAGGGCCCGCCGTCCGGGCCGGAAGTCGCACTGGTCGTCCACGTTGCCGCCGTCCACCACATAGTTAAACCCTTCGGTGTCGGCCATCTTGCGGATGATGGAGAAGATCTCCTTCTTGCAGTAGTAGCAGCGGTCCGGCGTATTGGAGACGAATTCCGGCAGGCTCATCTGGTCCACCTCCACGTAGCGGTGGTACACGCCCAGCCGGTGGATCATGGCCTCGGCGTCCTTCTTCTCCTGCTCGGAGAAGCTCACCGAGGTGATGGTCACCGCCATCAGCTTCACGTTGTACAGCTTGGCCGCCACCGCCAGCAGCAGGGACGAGTCCACGCCGCCGCTGAAGGCAACCACCAGGCTGCCCATCTCCTGCAAAATCTCCACCAGTCTCGCTTTCTTCTCCTGCAGTCCGCTCATTCTTCTCCTCCGCTCCCCCGCTTCCAACCGGGTTCCCTGTCTATTGTTCCCTGTATCCGCGCCACAACACCGCGCGGCGCTCCTGTCCTGTGACGAGATCCATAGCCGTATTTTCCCGGGTCGGCATTCCGCCCTCGGGGTACAGAAAAACGGCGCACTCAGCTGTGCGCCGTCTCCAGCATGGCCTCTCAGCCTATACTTCCAGTATACATCATTTCAAAATACTCTTCAAGAAAGCTTTCAGCCGCTCATTCTCGGGGTTCTCAAAAATCTCAGCGGGTGTGCCTTCCGCCTGTACGTAGCCGTCGGCCATGAAGAGGACTTTCGTCGCCACTTCCCGTGCGAAGCCCATCTCGTGGGTCACCACCACCATG
>CALAZX010000213.1 GCA_937926555.1 uncultured Negativicutes bacterium
CCGGCGGCTGCCGCTGTTTCCGCATCTGCGGCGGAAGCGGCTCCTGCCAACGACTGGCACAGTTTCGGCCGCCTGACGGCGCTGATCACCTTCCGTTCCGTGGTGATCAACATCATCATGTCCTTCCTGCCCCTGTTCTGCGTCACCGTCCTGGCGGTGTCCAACGGCATCGCCGGCACCACCCTGTCGGTGCTCTCCATCTGCGGCGTGGTGGCCACCATGGTGGGCGGCGCGCTGGCTGACCGGATCGGCGAGACCAAGGTGCTGCTCTACGGCAGCATCCTGCTGGTCCCCACGGTGGCGGCCATCCTCTTCTGTCCCGACATCCTCTGGGTCTACCTGCTGATGGTGCCCCTGAGCATGGCCATGAACGGCACCTACTCCTCTTTTGTGGTGCTGGGGCAGACCTACCTGGCCAAGAACATCGGCTTCGCCTCCGGCGTCACCCTGGGGCTCTCCGCCACGGTTGGCGGCATCGCGGCACCGCTGCTGGGCTGGTACGCCGACCACCACGGCATCCGTGCGGTGATGGTCCTGGCCGTGATTCTGGCGGCAGGCACGGCGGTGAGCGCCTTCTTCCTGCCCAATCCCCGGAAGCGGGCGGAATGACATCATCCCGCTGCCGGAAAGAAGAGGCCCTGGAAGAACGGGCTCCGGAAGACCGGGTGCGGAAAGAAAAAGACATAAAAAAACAAGGCATGTCCTGCCACGTCATACGTGGAGGGCATGCCTTTTCTGTATCTCGGGGGAGGGGAAGCCTCCTCTTATTTCTCCTTGTTCCGGAAGAAGTGGGGGGAGTCGCCCCATTTGCCCCAGCCCACCTTGTCGCCCACGGAGGCGATGCGCTGGGTCAGGTTGTCCCGGTAGACGGATTTGTCGTCGTCGATGCTGGGCTTGTTGTCGTAGAGCAGGTACTGGCCACGGTACTGGGGCAGCGTCACCAGGGGCATGAGGATGTTGGCCCCGGCTTTCAGGGCCTTCTCACGGCCGTAGGGGTCCAGTGCCTGGAGCGCCGTGGTGGCGGCGATGTTCACGTCCCGCAGGTAGAGGCGGGTGCAGGCCACCATGTTGATGCTCAGCCGTAGCCGGCGGGCTTTCTCCTCGTCGGAGTCCAGTCCTGCGGCCACCCCCTGTTTCCCCAGGGGGGTGGCGTGATGGACCACGTAGGGGCCCATGCC
>CALAZX010000214.1 GCA_937926555.1 uncultured Negativicutes bacterium
CTGATCAGTCCGCGGCGGTTGTCCCCGTGCTAAGAATTTGTACTTGTATTCCAGCAGGAAGTTGCGCGGGGTGCTGTAGTAGGTTCCGGAGGAATGGCCCACGGAATCCTTTCTGTCCAGCACGTTGTCGATGGTCAGCGTGATGGTGCTGTCCTTGTCCGGCGCATAGCTGGAGGTCAGCGTGGTCAGGAAGTAGGGTTTCGCCTTGAAGGAGTGCTCGGCGGACGGAGTCTGCACGCGGTCACCCAGGAAAGAGCCGGACAGATAGGTCTGGAACTTGCTCTGATGGTAGCCTACGCCGCCGGTGATCTGGTAGCGGCCGTATTTTCTGTCCCAGTAGCCTTTCTTGTCGTTCTTCACTTTCGGGTTGTTCAGGCCCACAGCCCACTGGTAGGAGAAATTGCCTTCCGGCTGCACGGTGTCACCGATCTCGATACCGGTGTTCTTGAAGTCCTCGTTGTTGTACTGGTACTCGGACAGACCTTTGCTCCAGGTGGCGGAGATATTGTCGGTGATGTCCACCTTGTAGATGGCGGCTTTCCAGTTGTGGGCGCCGGCGATCTTCTTCCAGCCGATCTCGTACTGGACGCCCTTCTGGGGTTTCAGGTCCGGATTCTCGATACCGGCGTTGGAGGGATACATCTGGGCGAAGGTGGGCATGATGAAGGACTGGCCCACGTTCAGGTAGATGGAGTTGGTGTCGTCCAGTTTGTGGAGCACCTGGCCCGCCATGCTGAAGTTGGAGTAGTTCTGGCCGTCGGCGGCGCCGGTGGTCCAGGTCTCACGGGCGCTGACGATGGCGTTGGTGCGGTCGTCCAGCTTCTGGTCCCACTGGCCGTAGACGCCCCATACGTTACGGGAGAAGGCGTTGCCGGCGCTGGTGGTGACAGTGCGCAGTTTGGAGTATTTCTCGTGCATCAGGCTGGTACCCAGCAGGGCTTCGGCCTTGTCGCCCACTTCCCATTTCTTCTGCACATCGTAGCCCATGGAGCGGTTCTTCTCACGGGTGTTGTAGATGAAATTCTTGCTGCCGGGTGCCTGGGCCTTGCCTTTGCTGTCGTACCAGGTGTGGCCGAAAGACTCCACGGTGCCGGAGTTGAAGTAAGCTTCAGCCTTCACGCTGTCATCCCGGTAGTTCAGCTGGGTGATATGCTGCTTGGTGGTGTAGGTGCGGTCATTGTAGGGCGTGCCTACCACCAGGTCGGCGGCTTTCCCCGGCGCCGGGTTCACGGAGATCACGTCGCGGAGATAGTCCACCTTGCTCTCCATGTAGTTGTAGTTCATGTCCAGGTTGTCCGTGATGTTGTAGTTCAGGGACAGGTTGTCGCGGCTCACCGCATCGGCGGAAGTCTTGGTGGCGCCATAGGTCTTCACGTCGGATTCGGAGATGCGGTCCACCACGTGGTCCCATTTCTCCTTGTTATAGCGCACCTGCACCTTGTCGGTGCCGGCGCTGACGCCGTATTCCTTGTGGCCGTAGTTGCCCATGCCGGCTTTCACATAGTTGTCGGCTTTCTTCTTGGTGATGATGTTGATGACGCCGCCCATGGCCTCGCTGCCGTACAGGACGGAGCCGCCGCCTTTGACGATCTCAATCCGCTGGATGTCATCGGAGGAGATGGCTTCCAGGTTGTACTTGCCGCGCCAGCTGATGGGGCTGCCGTTCACCAGCACCAGGGTGCCGTTGTCCACGCCGCGGATGATGGCCTCGTTGATCATGGTGCCCATGGAGGAGCCGGAAGGTCCGAAGGACTTGTAGGCGAAGCCCTGCACTTTCTGGAGCACCATGGCGGCGTTGGTGCCGCCGGTCTCCTTGATGTCCTGCTGGGTCAGCACCACGGTGCTGGCGGGGACATCGATATCACGTTTCTCCAGACGGGTGGCGGTGACCGTCATCTGGTCCAGGGAGAAGCCTCTCAGGTTCTCCTCGGCGCTGGCCATGGCCGGAACAGCCGCAACCAGCAGTGACAGCACAATACCCGTCCTCATCGCGTTGCTCATCGATTCTTTCTTGAAACCCTTCATGTAAATACCCCTTTCGATACCGTACCTCTCGTACGTTTTCATATGCTTGAAAAGCTGAATAAATTATATCTGTTTATTCATTGAAACTCAACAGGAATTTTGATGTTATTGAGATGATATATTGTTTTCAACCATACAAAAAAACATCGCACCAAACGCCCCCGTTTTCCGCCTTCCGTTGGAAACAGAAAAGGACGCGGACATCATCCATGCCCACGTCCTTCTTTACGTTTTTTCGCGCGCTTTCACGCGCTTTTACGTTCTTCAGGTTTTTTATGTCTTTCACGTTCTTTCCGCCGTTCTCCATCCCTTTGGCGGATCGAAGGCGGTTTTCTTTCTCAGCTTACCGCATACACAGCGACTTGGCGAAGCGTCTCCACTTCTTCCACTGCCGCTCCACTTCCTCCTCGTAGAGCAGTCCCGCCGCCATGCACCAGCCGAAGAGCATGCCGCACTGGCGGCTGGTGTCCCCGGCCTTCACCGTGATCATCTTCTCGGGGATCACGGAAGGATAGCAGTTGATCCGGTCCAGGCGTTCCAGGGCCGCGGAGATTTTCTTCAGCCGGCGGCTGCCTTTCTTGCCCAGGATCTCTTTCAGGGCTTTCTTCTTCTCCCGGGAGAGGATGGTCACCAGACGGCGCACCTGGGAATCGTCCACCTTCACGGCGGACTCCGGAATCTCCGTCTCTTCGTTCTCTCCGCCGGCAGCCGCTTTCCGGGCCTCAGCGGCCTGCTTCTCCTGTTCCAGCCAGTCACAGATCAGCTCGGAGGTGCGGCACCGCTGGAGCTCCCGCACCTGGAGCATCTCCTCGGCTTTCCAGGGAGCCCGTGTCATCAGATGCCAGAAGGAGAAGAGGATCTCCGTATACCCGCCGTCGGCGATCTGTTCCCGTACCGCCGCCGCGGCCAGGTCCAGCTCCCGGCCAATCATCCGGTCCACCTTGTCCGGGCCGATGCCGCTGCCTGCCAGGCCGTACAGCCGCAGCCATTTGGCCTCCAGGGCTTTCAGCGCCCGCAGCCGTTTCAGGGGTGCCACCGCCTGGCGGAGCATCCGCTCCATCTCATCCCCGTAGGGAAGCATGGGACGGATCCAGAACAGCCCCTGTTCCAGCTGCCGGAAATAGGGCAGGAAGATGCGGTCCGCCTCCCGGTCCACATCGCTCTCCTGGAACGCGTTCTGCTCCTCCATGATCAGCGTGCCGTAGTGGAAGAACAGGTTCCGGTACTCCTCGGTGTACGCCTTCTCCCCGTCCACGCGGAAGGGGGCAGGCGCCATGGCGGAGGGGTCCATCTTGCCCAGGAGCACCATGCCCCGCACGAACTTGCTGCGGGACTCGGTGAACACGGGCACCAGGGTGGCCAGACGGGAGGTGTAGCCCAGCAGATCCGCCAGGTTGCCCTCCTTCAGCTCCAGCTCCACCTCCTCGATGGGGTCGGTCTTGCCGGCGGCCTTGATCTCGCCCCGGTCGATGGCCATCTCCACCAGGGTCTCCGGAGTGATCTGCAGCAGGCGGATCTCACGCTCCACCGTGACGCGGAACAGCTCTTCCGGCTCCTCCCCGTTCAGCACGGCGGCGAAGTCGATCTCCGGCACCAGGGGCTCGAAAGGAGCCAGTCCCGGCGCCTCTTTCCCGCAGGGCACGTTATACTCCCGGCGCTGGGTCAGTCCCCCCGCCAGGTTCTTGTCCAGTTTGATGGTGGCCTCGTAGCTTCTGGCCCCGGTCCGGCGCACACGGTAGGCGATGCCCGCCTCCTTCAGCGCCAGGGAAGGCGTGTCGTAATAGATGTTCAGCAGGTCCAGCTTCTTGCGGCTGCCCCGCTTCATCACCTTCTTCACCAGCGGTGACGCAACCAGCTTCTCCAGGTCGTCCGCCGCCACCAGCAGCTTGATCTCGGTCTCAACATTCTTTTCCATCAGTTCTCTCCTTCCCCATCCGGCGGCGTTCCCCGCCGAAATACCAGAACAGCAGCGGAATCCCGAAGGCCGCCGCCGTGAGCAGGAGGCTGGGGAGCAGTCTCCCCTCGCCGCCCAATGCGTCTCCCAGCACGTTGTAGGCGATGGCGCCGGGCACCATGCCGATCACCGTGGAGACGGCGAATGTTCTCAGGTCCATCCGGGTGCACCCGGCCACCAGACTGATCACGTCATAGGGGAACAGCGGCACCGTCCGCAGCCAGAGCATCCGGAGGAAATTCTTCTCCGGGTCCGACAGGTAGCGGTGAATCCAGCCGCCCCATTTGCCGCCGTGCTCGTCCAGGAAACTGTCCCCCATGCCGCCACGGGCCAGGTAGAACAGCACCAGGGCGCTGCCCAGTCCTCCCGCCAGGAGCAGGGGGATTCCCAGCAGCGGCGCGAAGAGCACCCCTGCCGCCAGGTTCAGCAGCAGGCTGGGGAACAGCAGCACCGGCCGGGCCGTATAGAGGGCCACATAGACCACAGGCCCCCAGATTCCGTAACTCTCCACCCAGCGGCGGACTTCCTCCACCGAGCCGGGACGGAACACGCCGGGGCTGTTGTACAGCACCAGTATCAGTGCCAGATATATTCCCACCAGGATTTTTTTTCGATGCTTTTTCAGCAGATTGAGCACAGAGCCGCAACTTCCTTCTTGATCAGATTTTCCGCCTCACCGGGCAGTCCGGCGGCGGTATGTCAAAATAGTGATATTTTCCTATTTTCTATTATACCCTCTTTTCCCCCGGGAACAAAATACCCGGCAGGAATATTTCATATGCCCGGACGGTTCAGGATGGCCGCCTGACGATTTTTTCTTCCGGAACCCTCTCTTCCCGGACCTTTCCGCCCCTCCTGTACCGGAAAAAGCAAAAGAGACACGGCCTGAGCCATGTCTCCTCCGCTATGTGAACAGCTTTTGCACTTACATTATACCACGGACGCTCCCCTTGCGGAGAAAAATCCG
>CALAZX010000215.1 GCA_937926555.1 uncultured Negativicutes bacterium
ATCCAGCATATCCGTGACGAGGCCCACCGCTTCGCCATCACTTACCATCGGAAACGGCTGCGGAAGAAGAACCTGGTCTCCGTGCTGGACAATATCGAGGGCATCGGCCCCAAACGGCGGAAAGCCCTGTGGGCGGCCTTCCCGTCCCTGGACGCCATGAAGGCGGCCAGCGAGGAGGAGCTGGCGGCGGTGGACGGCATGAACGCGCCGCTGGCCAGAAAGCTCTACGAGTTTTTCCGGGGCGACATCGTGCAGAAACACGACATGCTCCGGTGAGGCGCGGCCATCCGGAGAAAACCGGTTAGGCGATATGGAGGAAATGTGGTAAAATGAAACGTGCTGCAGCGTGATGCATTTCTGCGGCAAGCAGAGAAGAAGGACGTGAAAGCATGTATAATCTGTTGACCTCCGTGGTGACAGTGGGAATCGCCGTTTTCCTGGCGATCTACAATACCGGTTTTATCCAGGTGGTCACACTGGGCGGCACGGTGCTGGGCGCATTCCTCATCGCGCTGGTCTGCGGACTGGCGGCCTGGGGCGTGCAGAGAATCGGCAGCCGGCCGGTGCGGCTGGCGCTGAAAGTTGTCGCCTGCAGCCTGGCTTTGGCCGGGGTGCTGCACTATCTGCCGGGATACCGGCTGGCGGCCGGCTTCGGCGGACCGTCCCTGGTGCTGGTGCTGTGTATCGGCACCGCGCTGCTGAACGAATATATTTTTGAAAGAGGGATTTAATGGCTATCAAACTGATCGCAACCGACATGGATGACACTTTGTTGGGAAGCAATATCCAGATTTCCGAGCGGAATGCCGCTGCGATAAAAAAAGCGATTGACGCGGGCATTGTGGTGATGATCGCCACCGGCCGCATGTACGTATCCGTGAAACCTTTCGCGGACAAGCTGGGGCTGGACGTGCCCCTGGTGACCTATAACGGCGCACTGGTGAAAGGCAGCCAGAGCGGCAAGGTGTATTACGAGCATCCGCTGAAACTCCAGAGCGCGCTGGACCTGCTGGCCTACTGCAAGGAGAAGGGCTACTACATCCAGGCCTATGTGGGCAACGAGCTGCTGGTGCGCACGCCGAACCTGTTCTCCAAGGAGTACACCCGTATCGCCAATGTGCCGGCCCGCCCGGTGGGCGAGGAGCTGTTCAACCTGAAACAGGCCCCCTATAAACTGCTGGCCATGACCAAGCCGGAGGATTTCAAGGCTGTCTGGAAAGACGTGGAGGAGAGATTCGACGGCCGGGTGGAA
Organism: uncultured Negativicutes bacterium; assembly: GCA_937926555.1. Classification (GTDB taxonomy): domain Bacteria; phylum Bacillota; class Negativicutes; order Acidaminococcales; family Acidaminococcaceae; genus Succiniclasticum. The sequence continues at coordinate 1,253 of CALAZX010000215.1, forward strand.
GTCACCAGCTCCAAGGACTGCTTCCTGGAACTGATGGAACCCGGCGTGAACAAGTGGGAGGCCGTGAAGGCCGTAGGCGAGATGTACGGCATCAAGCCTGAGGAGATCATGTGCATCGGCGACAGCAACAACGACCTGACCATGGTGAAGAACGCCGGTCTGGGCGTAGCCGTGGCCAACGCCAACGAGGCTGTCCGCAAGGCTGCCAAGATGATCACCGCCAGCAACGACGAGGACGGCGTGGCACTGGCCATCGAGGCGGTGCTGACCCCGCAGCGGGAAGTTCCCGAGAACTGAGGTTGCATGCCCCGCAGCCTGCACCGGGATGTGTCCGAAGCTTGAGACACCGGAATGTCCCGGGTGCGGATAGCAAGGTGAAGACAAATATGAAGACAGACGTGATGACACGTCTGTCTTTTTTGTTTTCCGGGAAAAGCGTGTTTTCTTGTCAATATTTCAATCGAATCCGAATAAACATCCCTGTTTTATTGACTTGCATAACTGATAATGGTATCATTCAGAATAGAAAAGAACATTAATAGTATGAATTATCGTTAATGCTCTTTGGAAAATGATTTTTTGGTTTATAAGAGGTTAGTAAGTATCGAGTTGATTGGAGGAATGACATTATGTCAAAAAACAGAACCATGGGAATGCTGATGGC
>CALAZX010000216.1 GCA_937926555.1 uncultured Negativicutes bacterium
GCTGGCCCATGAGTTTGATGGCGGCGATGGCAAAACCCCGTTTTCGGTTCGCCCGGAAAGCCCCGAAGGAACGGTGCTGCCCTGGCCCAAGGTACAGCGCCGGATCGCTCAGCTTATCAAGGAGGACCGGTTCTACACCGAAGCGGAACAGGACCGGTTCGACAACATCGACCCCATCGCCATTCGGGAGGCTTTGGCCGAGCGCGGCATCGTGAATGGTGAACTGGTGGATGAGGAAAAACTGGATAATGACCCATTCATCCAGCGTGTTATGGCGGATGTGGAGGCCATATCCAGAGAGAGCGTCCCGGCAGATGAGCCGGAACAGCCTTCTCCCCATAATTTGCGTGTTCTGGTTTCAGATGAGGAATACGCTGCGGCTCGTGGCACACTCCGGGAGCGAACCTCCTACGATCCAGCGGTTCCTCCTTACAATGTGGGTGATATTGTCTATCTGGATGACAGGCCCCATCAGATCACAGAGCTGCGGGATGACACGGTGCAGCTGCTGCCCACCGGCATGAGCTATCCCATCTACCGGGTTGAGAGCCGGGAACGGTTTGAGCAGCTTTTGCGGGAGGATAACCGCAACGACTTCTATACCGAATTCCTGCCTGCAAATCTGGAGACGGTGGACCAGGACCTTCGGGATGTGCTGGCCCATGGCCTGATTGGTGAGGCGGACAAGGCGGAGCTTTCCGAGCTTCTTCGCAACGGCAAGAGTAACCAGGAGGTAGCCTTGTGGCTGAGCCGGGCCTATCCCAACATCGTGGAAACGATGGAGCTGGAGACCGGCGAGACCGCCGATTACCGCACGATGCCGGAAGGTATCGAGCTGGAAGTGCTGGATGCAGATGAAAAGCGTCTGGCCATGCTGTTCTTCCAGTGGAGCGAGGTTGCGCCTTTGCTGCGCGGGATGTATGCCCGTCAGTTGGACGGTTTTGAGCAGGAACGCCCCGAACCGGCTGCCGAAACCCCGGCCTTCCAAGCCGAGACTGTGGCTGTCTATCCGGGCGATAAGAACAATCTGCCCTATGATGTGGTTGTTCAGACCCTGCGAACCAATGAGCCGGAGCCGCCCACGCCTGCTGTCGAGCCGGAAAAGACTCTGGATGAGGTACTGGACGAACACCCCGTTTCCATTCAGGTAAACGGCGAGTGGCAGACCTTCCCCAATGTCAAAGCTGCCGAGGAAGCCTCTTATGAGGAATACAAGGCCAATCTGCGCCGCACCGCCGAGAATTTCCGTATCACTGACGATCACCTGGGCGAAGGCGGCCCCAAGGCCAAGTTCCAGGCCAATGTCGAGGCAATCAAGCTGCTGAAATACCTGGAGGAAACCACCGAGCAGGCAACGCCGGAACAGCAGAAAATCCTTTCTCGGTATGTGGGCTGGGGCGGCCTTGCCGATGCCTTTGACCCCGACAAGGAAAGCTGGAGCAAGGAATATGCCCAGCTGAAGGAACTGCTGACCCCGGAGGAATACGCTGCTGCCAGAGGTTCCACCCTCAACGCGCACTACACCAGCCCTACGGTCATCAAAGCGATTTACGAGGCTGTGGGCCGCATGGGATTTGAGACCGGCAACATCCTGGAGCCGTCCTGTGGTGTAGGCAATTTCTTCGGTATGCTGCCGGAGGAAATGCGAAACAGCCGTCTTTACGGCGTGGAGCTGGATTCCATCAGCGGGCGTATTGCCCAGCAGCTCTACCCCAAGGCCGACATCACGGTGGCAGGATTTGAGACCACCGACCGGCGGGACTTCTATGACCTTGCCATCGGTAACGTCCCTTTCGGCCAGTACCAGGTGAACGACAAAGCCTACAACAAGCTGGGCTTCAACATCCACAACTACTTTTTTGCCAAGGCGCTGGACCAGGTGCGCCCCGGCGGCGTGGTGGCCTTTGTCACCAGCCGCTACACAATGGACGCCAAGGATTCCACCGTGCGCCGGTATCTGGCCCAGCGCGCCGAGCTACTGGGGGCCATCCGTCTGCCCAATGACGCTTTCAAAAAGAACGCAGGTGCCGAGGTCGTTTCGGACATCATCTTCCTGCAAAAGCGTGACCGTCCGTTGGACATCGTGCCGGAGTGGACGCAGACCGGGCAGACCGAGGACGGCTTTGCCATCAACCGCTATTTCCTGGACCACCCGGAAATGGTGCTGGGCCGACAGGAACCGGAAAGCACCGCCCACGGCATGGACTACACCGTGAACCCCATCGAGGGGCTGGAGCTTGCCGATCAGCTGCATGATGCCGTGAAGTACATTCGCGGCACCTACCAGGAGGCCGAGCTGCCGGAGCTGGGCGAGGGCGAAGCCATCGACACATCCATCCCCGCCGACCCTAATGTGAAGAACTACTCCTACACCGTGGTGGATGGAGCTGTGTATTTCCGGGAGAACAGCCGCAT
>CALAZX010000217.1 GCA_937926555.1 uncultured Negativicutes bacterium
GATGGCCCCGACGCTGGCCTTCGACCCCGATACCAGTGAATGGATGAGGCACGTGACCCCCCGGGCCCTGCACCGGACCGCGGAGAAGCTGATGGAGGCTGTCCAGCGGAAGATGTGGCACCCCTCGAGGGAAGAGGAGGAGGCCCTGCGGGACCTCTACCTGTCCGTGGAGGGGGACCTGGAGGAGAAGAGCGGGGAGTGATGCTTGCGGAGGACCTCTCTTCCGGCAGACCGGCGGGAAAACGGTCCTGTCGCCGCCCTTCTCTGAGCTTTCCGCAGAAAACCCCTCCTGCTGCCTGATTTGTGTTATTCCGGTTAAGATGATATGGTAGATGTAGCGGAATATCGGAAAAATCAGAAATAGACAGAAAACGGTCCGTGGCGGAAGAGGCTTACGGCATCCCTCCTGCAGCCCCGCAGGTGCGGGCGCGGCGGGATAAGGATACCGGACCGCGCCTTTTCCCCGCGGAGCGTCGCGTCAGGCCGGTGGCCGGCGCGGGAAGCGCGGAAAGCGCAGGAAGCAGGAGGATTTTTTATGGAATACAGAACAGTGGCACTGATCATCCCCCAGGGATGTTACGACAGAGAGCGGATAGGCAGCCACGCCTATCTCACGGAGCTGGCCCATGACTATATGAGCCGCTACCAGGACCGGTTCGAGATGTGGACCGTGGGACGCAGTGACGGGAGCCCCATGCTCCCCCTGAAAGACGGGAAATCCGCCGATGCGGCCCTGGCAGGGGACATCGCGCTGTACCGGAAAGGGGACGGCCCCCGGGAGCAGGCCCGTTACTGGGATCTGGCTGTGGAGGGCGCCGAGCCCGGCAGAGGAGATCGGAAACGGTTCGACCTGTCGCCGGCGGCGCTGGAGTCGGACAAGATGTATTTTCTCATCGCCTACGGCAACAAGGGGGACTTTCTCCACAGTCTGCTGTCCTTCGAGACCCACGCCTTCATCCGTGAGGGCCGCTGGTACATGCCCCGGACCCATACCTGGAATTCCAACAGTCCCCGGCACATGATGGAGGAGAAACGCTACCGCCGCCTGTTCCGGGAGACCATGGAGAGCCTCTCCCCGGAGACGCTGGTGATCGGCATCAACTGCCGTCTCCAGCAGCGCCATATCAAGGCGGTATAAAGGGATATTCCCGGGCTCATCGGAAAATGGCCGGGTACGCCTGGTGACCGGGGCTGCCGGAAAACATCCACGGCAGATGGCCCGATTCCGGCGAAGAAGGGATATTTTTGGACGGAAACAGCTCTCTTTTATTTACATTTGCGCTTAAAAATGGTAGACTAATTGAAAATATTTTGTCATGAACCGGGCGGAACGGAAAAAACGCCCGTATAAGAGCGATGTTATGAAAGCGAGAGGATAAGACATGGAGTTGTTGAAAAAACGTATTGTGGAGGAAGGTATCGTGCTCCCGGGCAACGTGCTGAAGGTGGATTCTTTCCTGAACCATCAGATTGATCCCAATCTGTCCGTGGCCATGGGCAAGGAGTTCGCACGGCTGTTCGGAGACCGTAAGATCGACCGGGTGCTGACCATCGAGGCGTCCGGTATCGCCATCGGCCTGACTACGGCCCTGACCCTGGACGTGCCCCTGGTGTTCGCGCGGAAGAAGAAATCCGTGCTGCTGCAGGAGGAGGCCTATGCCACCGACGTTTTTTCCTACACCAAGAAGACCACCAGCACCATCACCGTGCTGAAGAAGTTCCTGCCGGCAGGGGAGAATGTCCTGATTGTGGACGACTTCCTGGCCAACGGCGACGCCTCCATCGGCCTGGCGAAACTGGTTGAAGCCGCCGGTTCCAAGGTGGCCGGCGTGGGCATCGTGGTGGAGAAAGCGTTCCAGCAGGGCCATGCGCGCCTGGTGGAGAAGGGCTATGACGTGAAGGCCCTGGCCAGCATCAAGTCCCTGGAGAACTGCAAGATCGAGTTCAGCGACTGATCCGCGGTGTTTCCGCCGGGTACGGCGGCTGCAGGCGGACTGCGCCCTGATCCATGATGCCGGCATGATGTCAAAACGGCATTGAAAGAGATATGTACGGAATCCTTCCGGTTCCTGCATGTGAGGATTTTCAGCATCCTGACATGCGTGTGCCGGAGGGGTTTCTTTTTTTTGCCCGTTTTTCGCCGTGGCAATGCCGCGGAGGCCGTATCTGTGGTAGAATAGAAGTATGTATGAGAAACGCCTCTCCCCTTCGGTGGAGACTGGCGTACAGATAGAGGATGGGTGGTGGCTTGCATGGAGAAAACAGAACAGCTGGATAACCGGACACTGGTTACCCTGCTATTCAATACGATACAGGCGGTATCCGCCACGGACAAGGTTGTCACGGATATCGCGCAGTACAGATGGCATCTGGCCCAGAGCAGTCTGGAGGAATGGGACGGCGGGCACCGCTATGTCCGTTTCTGTCCCGGTAAGAACGTGGTGCTGCAGGTGCAGAAACCCTCACCGGGGGAGAAGGATGGCGCTGAGACCGGGAAAGCCCGGACGGACCTGAAGAAGGTGCGGAAGCTTTTCGATTATTTCTACGGCCTGCTGAACTCTTTCGAGGCCAGCCCGGAGGAGCTGGAATTCGTCTTCGCCTTCGGCATGCTCCGCGACAAGAAGCATCCCGGAGTGGCGCATCCGCTTTTCACCAAACGGCTGAACCTGGAGTTCCACAGCATGACGGACAATATCCTGGCCCTGGTGGACCCCGGCGAGGACATCCGCTATGACGCGGACTTCCTCACGGCCCTGGAGGACAGCGGCCTGTGCAGCAACAAGGGGATCCTGGCGCTGCTGGAGAAGGGCGTGGACGCCTATGACCGGGCGGACGCCTCCCGTTTCCTGACGGATGTGGCCCACCGGCTTTCCCCCGATGCGGAGATGGGGGAGGACGGCGACCGTGATTTCCACGGGAACCGGTACCAGATTCGCTACGAGCCCACCTTCATCCTGCGGAACCGGGGAACCGGCCTGTCCGCCTATGTGAAGAAAGCGGTGGACGCGCTGAACCACGGGGCGCCGGTGCCGGGACATCTCTCCCGGCTGCTGACCCGCGAGGAGGAGCGGCGGCCCCTGGACCCCCGTGCCATCCTGAAGGAGGACGAGGCCACCAAGCTGGCCAAGCTCAGCGGCGAGCATCCCGACATCCTTTTCACCCGTCCCGCCAACCGGGAGCAGCTGGAGATCGCCCTGGAGATCGAGCGGGAGGATGCGGTGGAGGTGCAGGGGCCTCCGGGAACGGGCAAGACCCACACCATCGCCAACCTGATCGGCCATTTCCTGGCCAAAGGCAAGACGCTGCTGGTGACCTCCGAGAAGGTCAAGGCGCTGACGGTGCTGAAGGACATGCTGGACGACCGGGTGAAACCCCTCTGCGTGCCGGTGTTCGACAGCGGCGGCAAGGACCTGGAGGAGAGCGTCCAGGAGATCCTCTCCCGCCAGAGCAGCGAATCCATCCCCCATCTGCTGGAGGATGTGCGCCAGTACCACCGCCAGCGGACCCAGATCCTGGACACGCTGTACCACCTGCGCAAGCAGGTCTTCGAGGTGCGGTGCCGCCAGGCCGGCGATTTCCCCTTCGACGGGCATACCTGGCCGGTGGTGGAGGCCGCCAAGTACGTGGAGAACAACCGGCAGTGGATGAACTGCATCCCGGACCGGAAGTCGGATCTGGACCGTCCGCCTCTGTCCTCCGAGGAGCTGAAGGAGCTCTACCGGGGTAACGGGGAGTTCACGGTGGAGGAGGAGGCGGAGCTGCAGCAGGCCCTGCCGGAGCCCCATTCTCTGCTCCATCCCGACGATTACGACAAGATGCTGGAGGATACCGCCCTGTCCGATGTCTGCCTGGGCAACCTGGAGACCAGCGGCGGTGTCCGTTATAAAGAAGATTACGAGAGCCGGATCCTCTATGCCGGGGACCAGATCCTGTTCCGGGACCCCAAAGGCGAGGGAATCGACAATCTCCGGCAGTTCATCGCCTCCCTGGGGAATGTGCCCGCCTGGGAGCTGAAAGCCCTGGACGACGGCGTGGCCGGCGGCGGGTTCCGCACACGCTGGCTGCAGCTGGCGGACGCCGTGGAGAGCTTCGTCACCGTCTCCGGCGGGCTGGCGGAGAAAAGCGCCGGCTTCCTGGTGGAGACAGGGGATGTCCCTGTGGACACCCTGCTGTCCGGCGCGGAGCGGCTGAAGGAGCGTTTCTCCGAAGGCAAGGACGCGGGACTGCTGTTCCGCCTCTCCAACGCCGACGCCAAACAGGTGCTGGAGCAGGTCACCGTCCACGGGAGACCGGCGGAGGACACGGCCCAGGGCGACTGCCTGCTGACCCTGGCCCGGCACCGGAAGGCCGAGGCCGACGTGAGCCGCCTCTGGAAACAGCTGTTCAAGGATACGGACATGCCGGAGTTCGGCGCCATCGGCGGCAACCGGGAGAACCTGGCCATGAACGTGGCTGCCCGGATCCGCACCGGCATGGACTGGAAAGAGAACTGGCTGCCCGAGTTCCGCCGTCTGGCGGCGGAGGCCGGACTGGAATGCGGCGTGCTGCCCGCCATGCGGGAGGCCCGTGTGATCCCCTCCAGACTGTGGCAGGAGATGAGGGACTCCCTCACCGGCTACCTGGAGGCGGGGAAGATCTTCCTCCGGAAAGCCGGCTACCATCAGAGCATCTCCCTGCTGGAGCAGCTGCTGCGGCGGGAGGAGCTGGAGCATTCCAGACTCTGCAACGAGCTGCTGGGGGCCCTGCGCAGTTCTGACGGGAAAGCCTACCGGGCGGCTTATGAGACCTTGCGCCGGGTTCACCAGAAAGTGCTGCGGTTCCGCCGCAGGAAAGAGCTGCTGGACCGGCTGGCGGAGGGCGCGCCCCTCTGGGCGGAGGCCATCCGCACGCGGCAGGGACTCCATGGCGACTCGTCCCCGGCTTTCAATGTGGACAGCGCCTGGAGAGCCATGAAGCTGAACCAGATCTTGGACGATCTCATGGCGGAGACCCTCTACGACAAGGAAGTGAAAATCCAGGAATACAGCGAGGAGCTGCAGAAAGTCACCAGCCGTCTGGCCGGCAAGCAGGCCTGGGCGGCGCTCCTCAAACGGGTGGGCCGGGAGAAGGCCACCCTGGCGTCCCTGAAGAGCTGGGTGTCCCTGATCAAGAAAGTGGGCAAGGGCACCGGCAAGTACGCGGACCTCTACCGCCGTCAGGCCAGGACCTGCATGAAGCAGGGCCAGTCCGCGGTGCCCGCCTGGATCGTGCCGGTGAAGAAGGCCCTGGAGCTGTTCGACCCCGGCGAGACCCTGTTCGACATCATCATCGTGGACGAGGCCAGCCAGTCCTCCCTGGAGGCCCTGGCCCTGTCCTTCATGGCCAAGAAGGTCATCGTGGTGGGCGACGACCGCCAGGTGAGCCCCATGCTGGTGGGCGTGGACCTGGAGAACCGCCACAACATCCTGGAGCAGCATATGGCCGGCGTGGTGCCCTACTGGGCCCTGTTCGAGGGCAAGACCTCCTACTACGAGCTGGTGGGCACGGTCTTCACCTCCCGGATGCTGAAGGAGCATTTCCGCTGCGTGCCGGAGATCATCGGCTACAGCAACGAGAACTACTATAACAACCAGATCCTGCCCCTGCGGGATTCCACCGCCTGCATGCTGAAACCGGGCATCGTCTCCCAGAAAGTGGAGCACGGCGCCAGGGACGGCGGCGGACGGACCAACCGGAACGAGGCGGAGAGCCTGGTGGCCCATCTGGTGGCCTGCATGGAGCAGCCGGAGTACGCCGGACAGTCCATGGGCATCATCTCCCTCCTGGGCAAGGAGCAGGCGGAGCTGATCAACCGCCTCATCACCCAGCGGATTCCGGATTACCGGGTGATCCGCAGCCGCCGTCTGATCTGCGGCGACTCGGCGTCCTTCCAGGGCGACGAGCGGGACGTGATGTTCCTGAGCATGGTGGACGATGACAGCACGGTGCGCAACATCACCAATGACGACCTGAAGAAACGCTATAACGTAGCGGTGAGCCGCGCCCGGAACCAGCTGTGGATCATCCATTCCCTGGATGCGGGCAGACTGAACCGGGAGAGCCTGCAGTACGGACTGCTGGACTACGCCGCCAACTATCCCTGCCGCCTGGAGCGGATGATGCCGGTGAAGACACAGGCGGACTCCGAGTTCGTGGCGGCGGTGGCCGCCTATCTCCGTGGCCGGGGCTACCAGGTCTATGCGGAGTATCCCGTAGGGACCTACGAGCTGGACCTGGTGGTGAAGGGCGAGATGTGCCAGATCGCCATCGAATGTGACGGCGAGCGGTTCCACAGCGGCCCGGAGAAGATCCGGGAGGATATGGAGCGGCAGTACATCCTCCAGCGGCTGGGCTGGCATTTCATCCGTATCAGCGGCGGCCGCTATTTCAAGGACCGGGAAGGCACCATGCAGGATGTCTGCCGGAAACTGGCCGAGCTGGGCGTGGTTCCCGGCGAGGGCGGCGGACGGGCTCCCGTATCCGCCTGCGCCGTGGACGGCAGCGGGCTGGAGGAGACGGAGCTGCTGCGCCGGGTGAAAGCCCGTGCGGTTGAGCTGCTGACCGCCTGGCGGGAGAACCGGGACCCGGGACTGCGGCTGATCGTGCCGGAGGAGACCATAGCGGATGACGACGGGGAGCCGGATGTGCTGACAGACTTCTCCGATGAGGAGAGCGCCGCCGATTCCGCGGAGGAGGAGAGCACCTTCGAGGCTTTCTTCCTCAATCCGGACAAAAAGGCATGACTCCGCGGCTACCGGCTGCGGGAGGAAAATCCGTCCTGCAGTCTGCACCGATGAACAGTGATACAGGGCGGCAAACGGCATAAGTGTGATAGAAAAATGGCGGAAACGCCATGGAAAACGGAACGTGAAGAGCGTTCGGAGACGATATGAGGAAGCGAGGAATATTCATGGTGAACTACAAGCTGCTTTGTAAACAGCTCCAGGCCCTGGCGGAGGAGGAGACCTACTGGCTGCCTCTCCTGGCCAACGCCTCGGCGCTGCTGATGGAGACCTTGCCGGACATCAACTGGGCCGGCTTCTATCTGATGCACCGGGACAGCCTGGTGCTGGGACCTTTCCAGGGGAAGAGCGCCTGCATCCGCATCCCTCTCTGCCAGGGGGTCTGCGGCGCCGCCGCCCTCCAGGACAGGGTGCAGCGGGTGGAGAACGTCCATGAGTTCCCCGGGCATATCGCCTGCGACAGCGCCTCCAATTCGGAGATCGTCATCCCCATCCATCACAAGGGGAAACTGATCGGCGTGCTGGACATCGACAGCCCCGTGCTGAACCGGTTCTCCCCGGAGGACCAGAAAGGCCTGGAGGAGTTTGTGGGTGTCCTGGAGGCCAACGCGGAGTTCAAGGACGGTGTGTGAACCCTTGGTATGGTAGCGCTGCAGTGATGGAAAAGCCCCAATTGGGAAAAATCCGTGAACCCTTCTTTTTACAGTTGAATTACGGCAACTCTTCGCATATAATGGAATAAATGAAGATATCACCTCGGAAAACTAGGAATAAGCGCCGGGGTGGGACTGATAAAAAGGAGTGACCTGATATGTACAAACTGCAATTCATGATGTTCGACGGATGCCCTTACTGCGCACAGGCCGAAGGCTGGCTGGAGGAGCTGAAGAACGAGAATCCGGAATACGCCACCGTGGCCATCCGGCAGATTGACGAGAATCTCCATCCGGAACTGACCAAAGGACTGAACTACTATTATGTGCCCACCTTCTTCCTGCTGGACGATGAGGGCAAGGTAGTGGAGAAACTCCACGAGGGCGCCGCCACCAAAGAGAAGATCCGGGCTGTCCTGGATGCGGCATTGAAGAAATAACAGAACAGGATTACTGACGGGAGACCGCGACGTCTTCCCGTATGACAGGCGTGCCGGACGGAATGGTCCCGCACGCCTTTTCCGCATATCTCCGGTTTCCGGGGAAAAGGAAAAAAGGGAAAAGCCCACTGGAGGGCGAATACAGTAAAGAATGGGGTTCCGCTCTGAAGGGCTGCCGGAATGGTGGCAATGGGGACGGAAAAGGACGACAGCACTGCGATATGAGTTTTGCGGCAAAGACACGGCATATATAGCGGTGGAAGAGCCCTGGAAAGTCCGGGGAGGAAAACTGACAAGAGAACAGAAGAGAAAGATCAGGGACAAGAGTAAAGGGGTTGGCGACGTGGACACATTGGATTTGATGGAACTGATTCAGACTCGGCACAGCACGCGGAAATTCAGACAGCAGCCGCTGGAGGGCTACCTGCTCCACCAGGTGGTGGAGGCGGGTCGTTTCGCTCCCAGTGGCGGCAACAACCAGAGCACCCGTTTCCTGGTGATCCAGGACCAGGCGGCGCTGAACCGGCTGTCGGACATCTGTGTCCGGGAGTTCGCGGCCATGAAGGTGGGGCCGGAGACCTACAGCTCCCTGGCGCTTGCCATCCGGCTGTCCAAGAAGGGCACCTACCGCTACGACTACCATGCGCCGGTGCTGATCCTCACCGCCAACAAGAAGGGCTACGGCAACTGCATGGCTGACTGCGCCTGCGCGGTGGAGAACATGATGCTCATGGCCCACGGGCTGAACCTGGGCACCTGCTGGGTGAACCAGATCCACTGGCTCACCGACAATCCCGCCATGAACGCCTACCTGCGGGAGCTGGGCATGCAGGAGGACGAGATGGTGGCCGCCGGCATGGTGCTGGGCTATCCCGACACGGAGGACTGCCTGCCGGACCGGCGGATTGTGGAGCGCAAGGGAAACCCGGTGGTCTATGTGGGCGACTCCTACACCACCAATCCTGTTTTCTACGCCCTGGCCCGTGTGGTGGGTCCGGCGGAAGGTGAGGACGGCGGGGAGGTCATCAAAGAATCCTTGCGGCTGGAGGGCGACCAGGCCCATATCCTCATGGAGGCGGCGAACTTCGTCCGGGAGCGGATGACCACGAAGAAATACATCCACAAGCTGACCCGGCTGCGTTACGACCGGCCGGAATATCCCATGGAGGCGGTGCAGGAGATCATCTACAACGCACTGCGCCACAGGGACTACAGCAGCAACGCCTCCGGCATCCCGGTGACGGTGACCATGTATCCGGACCGCCTCATTGTGGAGAACCCGATCTCCGCGGACCGGGCCCGCAACTTCAACCTGGCCAATTTCAAGCACAGCGGCATCCAGAAGGTCTACCGGGCCATGAAGAAGATGAGGCTGTACCAGCCTGACTTCTGCTGCGACGAGCGGAAATTCACGGTGACCCTGTACAATGACGCCGGCAAAGCGGCGCTGGAAAAGGGTATGAAAAAATGAACCGCGGCTGTTCCCATGGCCATGGGGACAGAGAGACTTCCTGCATCCCGGAAGGGAAAAAAGACTTGACAAAAAGGCGAATAACCAATAGAATTTGCAAGCAGTGCAGGGAGGTTTTTGAATGACTGATATGAAGAAGAATAAAAAAGAAGAGATCCGGGAGAACAGCATGCTGGACGACAACGCGCCGATCACCAGCATGAAACAGCTGATCTACGGCACCCTGACCCTGGGATTCCCCGGTCAGAGAGAGAGCCGTATCGAGCTTTCTGCAGCCCAGATGGCGCTTCTCACAGCGATTCTGGGGATCGAGGTGGAGGATGGTGCAGTCAGCGCCTATTCCGACGAGAAACTGAGCCTCCTCTACGAGCGGGAAGAAGAGGAAGAGGAAGCTGTATGGGAGCAGGAGAGACAGACCTCCTACACCCACTGAGAGACCCGTCATAAAGAGAATCCGTTCCATAAAAGGGACGGATTTTTTTATGCCCGGCCCTAAGGGCGGGACATTCCCAGGGAATCCATAATAATTGACATATGTCATAAACTAGTATATACTGTAGATGATCAAAGAAACGGAAGAAGGTGTTTTCCCATGGCTCGACCCCCACGTTGCAGGCAGGTATGCTCCCTGCCGGAGAAACGGGTTTTCATCCCGGAGGGCGGAACAGACAATCCTGAGACGGTGGTGCTCACCGTGGATGAGTACGAGGTGCTCCGGCTGCTGGACCTGGCCCATCTCACACAGGAGCAGTGCGCCCTGCAGATGGATGTGGCGCGGACCACGGTCACCGGCATGTATACGGAGGCCCGGACCAAAGTGGTGGACGCGCTGGTCCATGGGAAGAGACTTGTCATCCGGGGAGGGAACTTCCGGCTGTGCGGCAACGCGGAAAGCTGCTGCCATTCCTGCTGTGGAGTCACCCGGTCTATTCTGAAGGAGGATACAATCATGAAAATAGCTGTCACTTATGAAGAAGGAAATGTGTTCCAGCATTTCGGACATACCCGTAATTTCAAAATCTACACCGTGGAGGACAAAGCGGTGAAAGAGAGCTCCGTGGTTCCGGCGGAAGGCGCCGGCCATGCGTCCCTGGCCCAGTGGCTGAAGGACCAGGATGTCTCCGTGCTGATCTGCGGCGGCATCGGCGGTGGCGCACAGGCAGCGCTGAACGCTGCCGGCATCCGCTGGTTCGGCGGTGTCTCCGGAGCGGCTGACGCCGCGGTGGAAGCGCTGCTGGCGGACCGTCTGCAGTTCAACCCCGAGGCGGGCTGCGCCCACCACGAAGGCCATGGCGCCCATCAGTGCGGCGGTCACGGCCATGCCCACGCCCACGCTCATGGTGCCCAGGGCGGCTGCGGCGCACATGCCCACGGCCACGGTCACCAGTGCGGCGGCGGTCATTGCGGCGGCCGGGGCAGATAATAATCTGTCCAGTCGATAGACCTGCCGCTTCAGTGAAAAGAACAGGGGACTCCGGAGTGAAATCCGGAGTCTTTTTTTGTCTGAAAATGGCGAAAGTGTTAGCCGCCGGCGGGGGATCCGTGGAGAAAAGCGGGTATATATGATATAATAAAACATTATCGAATCATTATGCCGGAAGGCTTTCCCCGGACCGGAAAGTCACGGTCCCATCTCCGCCCGCACGCCTGCGGAAGGGGGATGACGGACACCGCGGTCCCCTGTCAGAGAGGGGCGCGGCAGGGAGGAAGACGCCTTCACCGGTGAAATTTCAGAGGAAGTTGGAGAGTTTGACGATGACCAAGGAAACAATGGAACATAATATGGAAAACAATATGATGGAAGAGAACATGAACGGGAACGGGGCGCGGAACAGCGCCGGCCTGCCGGGTTCCGGCAAGCTGTACACCATCCTGAACTACGGCTGCCAGATGAACGAGAGCGACGCCGAGCATTATGCCGGACAGCTGGAGGAGCTGGGCTATGGCCCCTGCGACGACATCCGCACCGCCGACGTGATCGTGGTGAACACCTGCTGCGTCCGGGAGAGCGCCGAGAAGAAGATCCTGGGCAAGATCGGCGAGCTGAAACGGGTGAAAGAGGAGCATCCCGGCCAGATCATCTGCGTGGCCGGCTGCATGGCCCAGAAGGACGGGGAGAAGCTCACCCGGAAATACCCCCAGATCGACCTGCTCCTGGGCACCGCCTATGTGAACTCCTTCCGTGACATCCTGCAGGACTACCTGGAGGACGCACACCGGGAGGTGTACACGGAGATGGAGGTCTCCGGCAGCGAGTTCGAGGGGCACCGTGTGCGCCAGAGCGGTTTCTCCGCCTGGATCCCCATCATGTACGGCTGCAACAACTTCTGCACCTACTGCATCGTGCCCTACGTACGGGGCAGGGAGCGGAGCCGCAGCCAGGAGAACATCCTGGAGGAAGTGCGCGCCGCCGTGGCCCAGGGCTATACCGAGATCACCCTGCTGGGGCAGAACGTGAACTCCTACGGCAAGGACCTGGGACAGAAGGAGGCTTTCGCGGAGCTGCTGAAAGCGGTGGACAAGGTCCCCGGCATCCAGCGGATCCATTACATGACCAGCCATCCCAGGGATATGAGCGAGGCGGTGGTGAAGGCCGTTGCCGAAGGCACCCATCTCTGCGAGAATTTCCATATCCCCTTCCAGTCCGGCAGCGACCGGATCCTGAAAGCCATGAACCGGGGTTACACCCGGGAGAAATACCTGAAACTGGTGGACACCATCCGCCGCTATGTGCCGGACGCGTCCATCACCACGGACATCATTGTGGGCTTCCCCGGAGAGACCGAGGAGGATTTCATGGACACCTACAACCTGGTGAAAGAGGTGGGATTCGACTCCGCCTTCACCTTCATGTACTCCAAACGCTCCGGCACACCTGCCGCGAAGATGGAGGGGCAGGTGTCCCAGCAGGAGAAGCATGACCGGCTGAACCGCCTGATGGCCATCCAGAACGAGAACTCCCTCCGGCTGAACAAGAAGCTGGAAGGCCGCCGTGTGGAGGTCATGGCGGAAGGCCCCACCCCGAAGAATCCGGAGGTGTGGAGCGGCCGCACCCGCACCAACAAGCTGGTGCTGTGGCCCCAGGACAGCGACTCCATCCGCCAGGGCGACCTGGTAACCGTGGAGGTTGAGCTGGCCCAGACCTGGTTGTTGAAAGGCAAGCGGGTGGACTGACGGAACAACGTC
>CALAZX010000218.1 GCA_937926555.1 uncultured Negativicutes bacterium
TTACGGGAACAAAGGGTTGCCGCAATGATTTTGCAGTATCATCCGATGTTTCCTTTCTCTTTATTTAATGGAGAAAACCTGAGAAAATCAAAACCTTGAGAAGCTGCGAAAGCTGGACAAAATCAAGAAGCTGAAGAAGATCAAGCTGAGGAAAAGGTGATAATATGCGTATTGTTGTAGTGGGAGTCGGCAAGATGGGCTACAGTATCGCCAAGCTGCTGGCTGACGGTACCTATGATGTGGTGGTTGTTGAGTCTGACGAGGCACGGCGCCAGGTGGTGAAGGACTCTCTGGATGTCCTCACCATCCAGGGGAACGGCTGCAATCCCCAGGTTCTGGAAAGCCCGGAGATCCGGGATGCCGATGTGTTCATCGCTGTGACGGACAGTGACGAGGTGAACATGGTGGCCTGCCGGCTGGCGAAGAAGTACGGCGCCAAGCATACGGTGGCCCGTGTCCGGAACGAGGAGTATGCGGTGATCTCGCCGGAATTCCTCAAACAGGAGATGGATATCGACCTGAACCTGAACCCGGAACGGATCACCGCCACTGAGATCAATCACATCCTGATGACTCCTGCGGCCCTGGATGTGGACGATTTCGCCGACGGGAAGGTCCGCATGTTCGGCGCCCGTCTGACACAGGATTTCCCCTATATCGGCATTCCGCTGAAGAACATGAAGCTGCCGGAAGGAATCCTGGTGGCCATGCTGTTCCGCAAGCACCGCATGATCATCCCTCACGGCAATGATGTGCTGATGCCGGGGGACAACGTGTATTTCGTAGGCGGCCAGGAGGAGATCAAGGCCTTCGAGGTGTACTTCGAGCGCCGCTATGAGAAACTGGAGCGGGTGCTCCTGATCGGCGCGGGACGTGCCGGCCGTTTCCTGGCCAATATGCTGGAGAAGCAGGGCGTCTTCGTGAAGATCATCGAGAAGGACAAGGAGCGTTGCCGCATCCTTTCCGAGCAGCTCAGCAACGGGCTGGTCCTCTGCGGTGACGGTACGGATATCGACCTGCTGACGGAGGAGGGCATCTCCGAGGCGGACTGCGTGATCTGCCTGACGGACGACGACAAGCTGAACCTCCTGCTGGCACTGCTGGCCAAGCATCTGGGCGCCAAGAAGACCATTGTCCGTGTGGCCCGCAGCGAGTATGTGGACCTGATGGAGAAGGTGGGCGTGGACATCGTTCTGTCCGCCCGTCTGCTCAGCGCCGCCGAGGTACTGCGCTTCGTGCGCCGTGGCGGTCTGGTCTCCGTGGCGCTGCTGGAAGGCGCCAAGGCGGAGGCCATGGAGATGCAGGTGCAGCGCGGCTGCCAGGTGGACGGCAAGACCCTGATCAAGGCCAAGCTGCCCCATGACTGCCTGGTATGCGGCATCGTACATGAAGGGGAGGCCTCTGTCCCCAACGGCAACAGCCTGCTCCAGGCGGGGGACCGTGTCATCGTCTTCGCCCTCAGCGAAGTGGTGCAGACGGTGATGGACATGTTCTCCAACGGTATCGAGGACTGATTCTATGAACTATTTAATGGTAATGCGCATGCTGGGCATCGTGGGACTGATCATGGCCGCGGCCATGGTCCCCTCACTGCTGTTCACGGTGGTGGAGGATGCGGTGGTTTCGCCGCTGTGTTTCCTGTCGCCCATCCTGTTCTGCCTGGTGCTGGGCTATGCGGGCATGCGCCACAAGATAGAGATTGACCAGAAACGGCTCAGCATCCGTGGCGGTGTGGCCTTTCTCGGCATCGGCTGGCTGCTGTTCAGCGTGATCAGCGCCATCCCGTACTACGCCTCGGGCATGTTCACTATCCCCAAGGCGCTGTTCGAGAGCGCCTCGGCACTGACCACCACCGGTGTCAGCGCCATGGCCGACGGCTCCATGTATCCCGCCAGCCTGGTGCTGTGGCATGATATCTCCCAGTGGCTGGGCGGCATCGGCGCCATCCTGATTTTCGCCGTGCTGCTGCCCCAGCTGGGCACCAGCGCCGCCAACCTGTTCTCGGCGGAGGTCCAGGGCAACTCGGCGGAGCGCACCATGCCCCGTTCCCGGGAGGCCGTCACCCTGCTGTTCCGGCTCTACGCCGTGACCACTGTGGTCCAGACGGCCATCCTGATGTTGCTGGGACAGCCTTTCAAGATGGCCTTGCGGCTTTCCGCGGCCACCATCTCCACCAGCGGCTATATCTACTCCAAAGCCTATCTGGCACAGTGCGACTCGCTGCTGCTGGAGCTGGTGCTGATTGTCTTCATGCTCATCGGCAGTGGCAACTTCATCCTCTATTACCGGCTGACCCAGAAACGGTTCAGACTCTTCGAGGAGGACACGGAGCGGCGCTGGTACACCGGCTTCCTGGTCCTGTTCACGGTGCTGGTGACCTTCAACCTGTGGAAGAATGACTACTATACGGTGACCGAGTCCCTGCGGCACGGCCTGTTCACGGTGGTCTCCATGATGAGCACCACCGGCCTGGGCACGGAGGACTTCAGCCAGTGGCCGGCATTCTCCCGGCTGCTGCTGTTCTACGGCGCCATCATCGGCGGCTGCTCCGCATCCACCGCAGGCGGCATGAAAGTCTCCCGCGTGGTTGTGCTGCTGAAAGTCTGCTGGCAGGAGATCAAGCGTACCCTCCATCCCAACATGGTGTCTGTCATCACCATGAGCGGGAAGGTGGTGCCTACGGCGGCCATCGTCGGGGTAGGGCGCTACTTCTTCCTCTATTTCATCGTCTTCATGCTGCTGACCATGGTCTATTCCCTCACCGGAAGCGGGATGCTGGAATCCATGGCCACGGTGGTGGTGTTCCTCAGCAACGTGGGCTCTGCCTACGGAATCATGGGGGAGGCCCCCTGTTTCGCCGGACTCACCGGGTTCGGTTAAGTCGTGCTCTATGTCGCCATGCTTATGGGACGTATCACGCTGTTCGCGCTGATCATGTTCTTCCATCCGGATTTCTGGAACCGGAAGCGCAGCTGGTGACAGCTCACTGTTTATAGCGGTCCGGCATACTGCAGGATTTCCGCACCGGTACATGTGCCGGTGATTCGTACCGGCATCTCATTTTGACAACTATTTTTTCAGATAAGGGGAGAGACATTGAATACAAGGATAGTCGCATATCTGCTTGCCCGGCTGGCGTTCTGGCTGGGCGGGGTCTTTGTCGTCCCCTTGCTGCTTTCGTACAAGTACGGGGACGGGTGCAGCGATATCTTCATCGCCTGCATCATGCTCTGCTGCCTCTGCGGCACGATTCTCCGGCGGCACGGGCATTTCAACCAGTACACGGACAATATCTCCAACCGGGAGGGCCTGGCCACGGCGGTGTTCGCCTGGATCATGGCCGCCACCCTGGCGGGACTGCCTTATGTGATGTACGGGTCCCTGGATCCGGCCTCCGCCTTCTTTGAGGGGATGTCGGGACTGACCACCACCGGCGCCAGCGCCATGACCAGCCTGGAGGTGCTGCCCCGGAGCCTGCTGTTCTGGCGGGGCATGACCCACTGGCTGGGCGGTCTGGGTATCATCGTGATCTTCATCGCCATGCTGCCCCGGATGTCCGGCGGCGCGGTCCATCTGTTCAACGCCGAGACCACGGGATTCAAGGAGGACAAGCTCCTGCCCCGGCTGAAAAGCACGGCGCTGACCCTGTTCAGCATCTACCTGACGCTGACTTTCGTGGAGACCATCCTCCTGATGTGCTGCGGCATGACGGGATATGACGCCGTGAATCACGCCATGGCTACGGTGGCCACGGCGGGCTTCTCCACCTATGACGACAGCGTGGCCCACTTCAACAGTGCCGCTGCGGAACTGGTCATGGGCGTCTTCATGATCCTTTCCGGAGCGAACTTCGCATTGTATTACCAGGCATGGCACAAGGGCTGGAAGACCCTGTGGGAGGATGAGGAGTTCAAGTACTACATCATCTTCTTCTTCACGGTGGCCTGCTTTGTCACCGCCAACATCTTCCTGTCCATGGACCTGTCTTTCGGCACCGCTTTCCGGCGGGGCTTTTTCCAGGTGGCGTCTTTCGCCTCCACCACGGGTTTCGTATCCAACGACTATGAGAGCTGGCCCAGTTTCGCCAAGCTCCTCATGATGGTGCTGTACTTCACCGGCGGCTGCGCCGGCTCCACCGCGGGCGGTATCAAGATCTCCCGGTTCGTGGTGCTGGTGAAGATGACCCTGGTGGAACTGCGGCGTGTGCTGCATCCCCAGATGCTGTTCTCCGTGAAATTCAACGGGAAACCGCTGGCCAAAGGGGTGCTGGCCTCCATCAGCCGTTTCTTCTTCCTGTATATCATCTGCGCCGTGGTCCTCTCGGTACTGCTGGCGGCCACCGGCGTCTCCCTGACGGAGGCGATTTTCGGTATCGCGGCCTGCATCAGCAGTATCGGACCGGCTTTCGGCATCATCGGCGTCAACGGCAACTTCGCCCATATCTCTTCAGCGGGCAAGCTGGTGCTGGCCCTGGCCATGCTGCTGGGCCGTCTGGAGCTCTACACCGTGCTGGTGCTGCTGCGCCGGGAGTTCTGGCACCGGGACAGCCGCTGGTGAGCGGCTCCGGCCGGATGCGTCCGGCTGTATAAGTCTCATCTAATCTGATTTCAATGGGGGATGCCTCGTGAACACAAAAACAGTCAGTTACCTTCTGGGGAAGGTGTTCTTCTTCCTGGGGGCAATCTATCTGATTCCCTTCCTTGTGGCACTGGTCTACGGGGATGCGGGCCGGTGGATCTTTCCCGCCTGCATGGGGATCTGCCTCGCTGCGGGACTGGGATGCCGGACCTACGGGAGCTTCAACAAGTACACAGAGAACATCTCCAACCGGGACGGCATCATCACCGTGGTGCTGGCCTGGGTGCTGGTGGCGTTCCTGTCAGGGATCCCTTATGTGCTGGCGGGGATGCTGGATCCCGTCAGCGCCTACTTCGAGGCCATGTCGGGGCTGACCACCACCGGCGCCACGGCCCTCTCCGAGATTGAGGGCTGGCCTATGAGCCTGCTGTTCTGGCGGCCCCTGACCCACTGGCTGGGCGGTCTGGGCATCATCGTCATCTTCATCGCCCTACTGCCCCAGATATCGGGCAGTGCCGCCCATCTGTTCAACGCGGAGGTCAGCGGCTTCACCTCCGACAAGCTGAAGCCCCGGCTGAAAAGCACGGCGCTGACCCTGTTCGGCATCTACTCACTGATCACGGCCGTCACCATGGTGGCCCTGATGTGCTGCGGCCTCAACTGGTACGACGCCATCAGCCACGCCATGTCGGCGGTGGCCACCGGCGGGTTCTCCAACTACAATGACAGCGTGGCCCATTTCCACAGTGTCTGGGTGGAGGGGATCCTGGGGGCGTCCATGATCATCTCCGCCGCCAACTTCGCGCTGTACTTCCAGATGACCCGGAAAGGACCCCGGGTGCTCTGGGAGGATGAGGAGTTCCATTATTACATCCTGATGGTCTTCGGCGTTATCGGGCTCATCACCCTGGACCTGATGCTGGAAGGGCAGGGGAGCCTGGGGGGAAGCCTCCGGGACGCGTTCTTCAACGTGGCGTCCTTCGCCTCCACCACCGGGTATGTGGCCAGCAACTATGAGACCTGGCCGTCTTTCTCCAAGCTGCTGCTGGCGGTGCTCTATTTCACCGGCGCCTGTGCCGGATCCACGGCTGGCGGCATCAAGGTGTCCCGTTTCGTGGTGCTGGCCAAGGCCATGAAGGCGGAGTTCCGCCACATGATGCATCCCCACAACTGGGATGCGGTGAAATACAACGGCAAGGAGCTGGGGAAAGACGTGGTTTTCCCCATCCTGGCCTTCTTCTGCCTGTACCTGCTGTCCACGGTGGTGCTGTCCATCCTGGTGACTGCCACCGGCGTACCGCTGCTGGAATCCCTTTCCGGTGTGGCGGCCTGCATCAGCAGTGTGGGCCCGGGTTTCGGCTTCGTGGGGGCGGTGGGGAACTATTCCACCATCCCCGCCGCGGGGAAACTGGTGCTGTCCCTGGCCATGCTGCTGGGACGGCTGGAGCTGTTCACCGTGCTGGTGCTGTGCTGCCGGGATTTCTGGCGGAGCAGCAGCAAGTGGTGAGGGGCGCAGGACATGCTCGCGGGACATTCTGCCTCCCTGGTTGTGCCGGCGGGCAGACTTGGCCCGTGAAATCTCAATCCATGAAATCTCGACTTATGACATCTCAAAGCACGACAGATTGGACCATCATACCGCGTTATCGTGGTATAATAAAAATGATATAGCCAAAATTTCTTGAGGAGGACGTATCGCAATGGGAATGAAACTGTTTGAACTGCCTTACGGAAAGGATGTACAGAAAGTGATGCTGCCGGAGGAGCGTGTGCTCTGCGACATGCACGGCGTGAAAGCCCATGTGGAGGACGACATGGCCGGCGCTGTCCGGGAAGCCATGCGCCATCCCATCGACAGCAGACCCCTGGCGGAGATTGTGGAGCCCGGCGAGAAAGTGGCCATCGTGGTCAGCGACATCACCCGACTGGTGCATACCGACCGGTTCCTGCCCCTGGTGGTGGAGGAGCTGAACGGAGCCGGCGTGAAGGATGAGGACATCACCATCGTCATCGCCACCGGCACCCACCGGATGCACACCCATGAGGAGAACGTGACCGTCTGCGGCGCGGAGATGGTGAGACGGCTGAAGATCCACCAGCACGACTGCCGCAACAAGGACGAGCTGAAATATCTGGGTGAGACCTCTTTCGGCACCCCTGTCTGGATTGACAGCGTGGTGGCCGAGGCGGACAAGGTCATCGTCACCGGCGCCGTGTCCCTGCACCCCATGGCCGGTTTCGGCGGCGGCCGCAAAGCCATCCTGCCCGGCGTGGCGGGACTGGAGAGCATCAACCACAACCATGTGATGGCCCTGGCCGACGAGGAAGGTGCCGGCTGCGAGCCCACGGTGGACGTGGCCATCAAGGAGGGTAACCGTTTCCACGAGGACATGACGGAAGCCTGCGCCATCCTGGATCCGGCGTTCCTGCTGAACGTGGTGTTCACTCCGGAAGGGGAGCTCCACGAAGTGGTGGCCGGCAACTGGAAGACCGCTTTTGACAAAGGCTGCGCCGACCTGCTGAAGATCTCCGGCGTGAAGATCCCCCGGAAGGCCGATGTGGTCATCGCCTCCATGGGCGGCTACCCGAAAGACATGAACCTGTACCAGGGCACCAAGAGCTATATGAATGCGGTGCTGGCGGTGAAGAGCGGCGGCATCATGATCCAGACCCTGGAATGCCCTGACATCAAGGAGCCGGCCATTTATACGGACTGGCTGCTGAAAGAGGACTCCCTGGAGATGGAGAAGGAGCTGCGCCGCGATTTCTCCATGGCCGGTTTCGTGGCCTTCAAGGCCCGCTGCATCATGGAGGATGTGAGCTGCTATCTGGTCACCCGGGAGGAGAACTTCGAGTTCGTCCGCAAATCCGGACAGATTCCCGCCGCCTCCCTGGAAGAGGCCTGGGAGCTGGCTCAGAAAGAGCTGGCGGAGAAGGGCAAGAAGGACTACGACATCATCGTCATGGGCCACGCCTCCTCCACACTGCCTGTGGTGGAAGAGGACTGAGTTCTGGAACTGATACGGCTGTCATGGGAGCTCCCGTGACAGATGGCAGATGAGAAAAAAGCAAGTGCGGAAAACATGAATACCCCCGGTCACTGAGGTGGCCGGGGGATTTTTTTCTTTATTTCTTTATTCATTCATTTATTCTTTCTTCTCACCTTTTTTCGCACAGCTGCGGAGAGGAGAGTCAGCGGAGGCTAACAGATTGTGAGTTTTTATACCACTTTTTTCAATAACCCTATTGATATATGTTCCTAATAATGTTAGAATAAGAAAGGTTTCAATGTTTTTCCGTTTTATTTTGCTATAGAATGCGCAGGAAGTCGAATCTGTCCGTGAGAGGAAACTAGGCAACTCGTCACGAGGACGGAGGGCGTCATTTCCTTCAGCATTTTATATAAAGTAATTTCCTGAAGGAGGAAACACAATGAAAAAATCTTTAGTACTGGCAATGGCAATGGCACTGGGCGTGACCGTATCTGCTCATGCGGCAAACCCCTTCTCTGACGTACCGGCAGGCCACTGGGCTTACGACAGCGTAGCCAAACTGGCCGCTGCAGGCGTGGTTGACGGCTATCCCGACGGCACCTTCCGCGGCGACCGCCTGATGACCCGTTATGAGATGGCTCAGATTGTGGCCAAAGCAATGGCGAAAGGCGCCAACGTTGACCGTCTGGCTGCTGAGTTCGCTGACGAGCTGGACGCTCTGGGCGTACGTGTATCCGCTCTGGAGAAAAAATCCGACAACGTGAAGATCACCGGCGAGATCCGCGGTCACTTCGTACGTTCCAAGAATTTCAAGGCTTTCGCTGACGATACCAAGAAAGAAGAGAGCGGTCTGCGTTCCCGTCTGTATGTGAACGGTTCCATCAACAACAACTGGGATTACGTTGGCAGAATCGAGAACCAGCAGTACTTCACCAACAACACCGGCGACGAGGAGATTGCTTTCCCCGTAGCTTACGTTACCGGCCGTCTGGGCGGCATGGACGTTACCGCCGGCCGTCAGGACGACTCCATCGCTGACGGTTACATCTACGATGGCGGCTTCAGCGCAGTGAACGCCTCCTACGGCGACAAATACGTACTGAGCGGCTTCTACGGCCGTCCGGACGATGACAACTGCCAGAAACTGGGCTACACCAGATTCTGGGGTGCCGAACTGGCCACCAACACTGACAGCGCCGTTGACGCCAAAGTGGGCTATGTGAAATTCGAGAACCTGAAAGACAAAACCAATGCGAAAGCTGTAGACACCTGGGGCCTGAAAAAAGCCAAAGACGTGAAAGACGGCAACGGCATCTGGTATGCGGGCGCTGACTTCAAGCTGGGCGAAGACGTTGTGGTGAACGGCATGTACCTGAAATCCGACGTTGAGACCAACTTCAAGGACGACGGCTATGTGGCAGGCCTGGAAATTAAAGGCGCCGAAGCCGCTGAACCCGGTTCCTGGGGCCTGTACGCCAACTACTACCGCCAGGGCGCTCCCACCATCGTGGCTCACACCATCGACGGCAAATGGGACTTCGCAGGCGGCTTCAAAGGCTACCGTGTAGGCGGCAATGTGGCTCTGGCCAAGAACGTTGTGCTGGACGTTGCTTACTACGACACCAAGGCTATTGAGAAGAAACTGAACGAAGGCGAAGAAAAAGACAAAGTGATCTACTCCGAGCTGACCTTCACTTTCTGATCTGAGGGCTTGAGGCATCACGGTCCGAGGGCTTGTCCCGATAGGTCCGGACATTGAAAAACAGAATGGGGAACCGCCTTGGGCGTTCCCCATTTTTTAATTATGGTAAGAGTGAAAAGTATTTGAATTTCCGTTGTCATTATGTTATAATCCCTAATGATAATCACTACCACTATTTTTCCGCGACTGAAGCGCGACGATTTTATAGCCAAGGAGGGAGCCTGCGGTAAAACACGGTGGTATCAAAGAGGGTTTCAAGACAGCGGATGGGGTTGCTGCTGTCATTATTTTTATTTAACGGAGGTTTTTTTGAAATGAACATTTTTGCGACAGGTTTGGATTATTTTGTTAAAGGCGGTCCGGTCATGTACCCGCTGCTGCTGTGCTCCATCGCTGCGGTAGCGATTTCTGTGGAACGGTACAAGTTTTTCAAGAAGGCGGACAGCGGCCGCGCTTTCACAAAAGAATTCTGCAGTTACATTGAGAATGACGACTGGTATGACGCAAAACAGCTGGCGGACAGCACCCAGGGCGAGATTGCCAAACTGGCCACCATCGTTATGGCCCGTCATGGCCGGTTCGAGCGTCTGGAGAGCTTTGTAAGCGCCAGAGCGGAACGCGCACTGGACAAGTTCGAGCGGCATCTGTCCTATCTGAATGTCATTGTCACCCTGGCGCCTGTACTTGGTCTGCTGGGTACCGTAACCGGCATGATCGGTTCTTTCAACAACTTCAACCAGCGTATGGACAATCCGCTGGCTGTAACCGCCGGTATCGGCGAGGCGCTGATCACCACCGTGTTCGGCCTCTGCATCTCCATTGTCGCCATCTGCATGTACGCTTACTTCATGAAACGGCTGAAAGAGATCACCCTGAATCTGCAGGAGATGGGCAACACCCTGCTGGAGGCTATCTCCAAGAATCTGGATTGCAAGAGCGGACGGATGGATGTTGAGGATGAAACGGAAGGGAATGTATAAGCAATGATCAAACTGAGAGACCGCAGTCGTAAATCGCCTGAGATTATGCTCAGTCCGATGATCGACATGATGTTCCTGCTGCTGATATTCTTCATTGTCAGCACCATGTATATGAGTGAGCTGCGGACCAT
The DNA here is from genome assembly GCA_937926555.1 of uncultured Negativicutes bacterium. Classification (GTDB taxonomy): domain Bacteria; phylum Bacillota; class Negativicutes; order Acidaminococcales; family Acidaminococcaceae; genus Succiniclasticum. The sequence goes on from CALAZX010000218.1 coordinate 10,385, forward strand.
CCCTGTGAAGCTGCCGGTAGCGACCCAGACCCAGACCCAGACGGCCAACCGTTTCACGGTGACCATCAAGGCGGACGGCGCATACTGGCTGGGGGACCAGCTTATCGACAAATATGATCTGATGGCGCGTGCCAAGGCGGAGCAGAAGAAAGACAAGATGTTCGCCGTTGTCATCCGGGCTGACGAGGACATCCAGTACCGGGCTGTCATCAGCCTGCTGGACGACTTCAAGAAAGCCGGTATCGCACGTGTGGGGTTGGCTACTGATAAGGATGCTGTGAAAAAATGATGAATGATGACGCCAAGAAAGGGCTCGTCTACTCCATCATCTTCCATATCATCTGTCTGGCCCTGGTCGGCGCGCTGGCATTGTGCAATTTCCACAATGTGGATCCCGAACCCATCTACGACGTGGCACTGATGGGCGGCAGTGACGAGGACATCGGCGAGGACCAGCCGGAACAGCAGGAAGAAGAGGTTGAGGAGGAAGAAGAAGAGGAGATAGTTCCTGAGCCTGATGACATAGTTGAAGAAAAAGAAGTGAAAGAGGTCAAGCCGAAACAGGTTGTGAAGACCAAGAAGACCGTGAAGACCCACAGCAAAGGTGGGGGAGGCGGTGGCGGTAAAGGTACCGGCACCGGTAAGGGTGTAGGGGCCGGCAATGCCGACGAAGGCATCCAGAAACCCGCTGTGGCTCCCAGAGTCACCCGCTCCGGACGTGTGGTCTATCCGGATTCCGCAAGACGCGCCGGTATCGAAGGCACGCCTGTGATCCGTTTCCTGGTAGGCAAGGCCGGCAATGTGGAGGATTTCAGCCTGGTGCGTTCCTCCGGAAGCAACGACCTGGACCGCGCCGCCATGAACGCGGCTGCCGGATTCCGATTCTCTCCCGGCATGGACCAGTATGGCAGACCAATCCGCTGCTACGCATATCAGGGGATCACGTTCCGCCTGAGATAGACTCCGTTAAAATGAGATATGACGCAACCTGCGCAGGTTGTGTGATGAGGGCTGTGGAGGCAGTATGTCTCCGCAGTCCTCTTTTTTGTCTGTATCTGCGTATCCTGGAGTACGGTATACAATATTCTTGAAGCAGTACAGCCTGTTTCCTGCGAAAGTGTAACGGATGTAACATATTTATCTTTGCAACCCATGGTGGAATGCTATATAATGAAGATTAGAATGAATGTTTGGAAGGTTTACTGACATTCTGTCAAATATTATAGAAAAGGGGATTTGTGTAATGAAAATTTCTGAACGTGTACAGGGTTTGACTACCTCTCCGATCCGTAAACTGGCGCCGTATGCGCAGGCTGCCGAGGCTGCAGGGAAAAAGGTGTACCATCTGAACATCGGCCAGCCCGATATCGCCACCTCTCCCAAATTCATGGAAGCTATCCGCAAGTTCGACAAGAAAGTGGTGGCTTACGGCCAGTCCCAGGGCGACAAAGCGCTGATTGAGGCCATTCAGAAATACTATGCCGGCTGGGGCATCGACTTCAAGGAGAACAACATCTATATCACCAACGGCGGCAGTGAGGCGCTGATGTTCGCGGCGCTGGCTCTCTGCGACCCCGGTGACGAGATTGTGGTTTTCGAGCCGTTCTACGCAAACTACAACAGCTTCGCCAAGATCGCCAACGCGAAGATTGTGGCTATTCCCACCCAGGCTGAGGAAGGTTACAGACTGCCGGACGAAGCCACTATCGAGAAATATATCACGGACCGCACCCGCGCCATCCTGCTGACCAACCCCGGCAATCCTACCGGCGTTGTCTACAGCAAAGAGGAGATGCAGCGCATTGTCAATGTGGTGCTGAGACACGACATCGCCCTGATCGCCGACGAAGTGTACCGTGAGTTCGTCTATGACGGCGAATACACCAGCTTCGGCGAGTTCAAGGAGCTGCTCAACAACCTGATCATGATCGACTCCGTATCCAAGCGCTTCAGCGCCTGCGGTGCCCGTATCGGCTGCATCGCCACCAAGAACGAGGCGCTGTGCAAAGAGCTGATCAAGCTCTGCCAGGGCCGCCTGTGCTGCCCCACCATCGAGCAGGTAGGCGCTGCAGCCCTGTATGACACACCGAAATCCTACTATGAGGAAGTCAACGAGGAATACAAACGCCGCCGCGACACCATCGCAGCCGGTCTGAAGAAGATTCCCGGACTGATTTCCGCACAGCCGAAAGGCGCATTCTATGTCATGGTGAAACTGCCGGTGGATGACGCCGAGAAATTCGCCATCTGGATGCTGGACACCTTCGAGGAGAACGGTGAGACCGTGATGATCGCTCCCGGCAACGGCTTCTACGCCACCCCGGGCAAAGGCGTGGACGAAGCCCGTCTGGCTTACGTCCTGTGCTGCGAGGACCTGGAACGCGCTATCGACCTGCTGGCTAAAGGCCTCCAGGCTTATCCCGGCAGAAAATAATTTCCCGGATGGGGAAGCGGGGATATCCCGTTTCTGACGGATTGAGAACTGAATTCAAGGCGGCTCCGCTGGGGGCCGCCTTCTTGCTATGCGTCCGCGGCCGTGGTCATTGCGGATGTCCTATGCGGTATAGCATGCATAGGTGTCATGGGGACGTATCAGCTATACCGGATTGAAGAGGAAGAAAAGAGGCTGCTTATGGAGAATATGACGAAAGAGGAGAAACTGGCGAAGCTGGTGGAGAAGGCCAAGGAGCTGGGGGCCACCGACGCCAAGATCATCCGGGTGGATACCATCCGCACCGGGGCATGGACCCGCTGGAAATGCCAGTTCGGCTGTCCCAACTACGGCAAGCGCTGGACCTGCCCGCCCCGGGTGCCCGGTTACGAGGAGACCCAGCGTTTCCTGTCGGAGTACACCGACGGCATGCTGGTACAGTTCACCTGCCACCTGACCAGCGAGGATATCGCCAACTATGACGAGAAGGACCGCATCACCAGCAACAAGATCGGCAAGATCATGGTGGATCTGGAGCGGGAGGCCTTCCTGCTGAACTGGTACAAGGCCTTCGGCATGAAAGGCGGCACCTGCCGGCTCTGCGAGACCTGCAACGAGGAGCACTGCAACCATCCCCGGGAGGCACGGCCCTCCATGGAGGCGGTGGGCATCGATGTGTTCGCCTTCGCCAGGGACCACGGCTATCCGGCGGACGTGATTGACAGCTCCTGCCGGGAGTTCAAGATTTATTGCCTGCTTCTGATTGACTGATGAAAAAAGTAAAACAAGACCCATGCGGCGGAAGGCTGCATGGGTCTTTTCGCATAAGGACAAAAAAGCCCCACGCAGCGGAATGTCTGCATGGGGTTCTTTTTCTTGTGGAGCTATAGCTTATTATCTTATGGATAATTAGAAAAGCCTGCGGCAGGCGGGCCGCAGGCTTTTCCAGTATCTATTGTGTGCCGCCGCATGGAGGATATTATGCCCCGTAGTACACAGATACGGGGAGGATTTTTCATGCGGATTGCGGCCATCATTGGGGTGTGCCGGAAGCTCAGGCTCTGCCGGAGCAGTTCAGCACGTCTCTCATCTTATGGGCCACCATGGCCTTGATGGCGTCTCTGGCAGGGCCCAGGTATTTACGGGGGTCAAATTCTTCCGGATGCTCAACCAGGTATTTCCGCACGGAAGCGGTCATGGCCAGGCGCAGGTCCGTATCGATATTGATCTTGCAGACACCGAAGGTGCCGGCTTTCAGCAGCATGTCTTCGGGAACGCCCTGTGCGCCGTCGATCTTGCCGCCATACTTGTTGCATTCCTCCACGAAAGAGGGGATGACGGTGGATGCGCCGTGGAGCACCAGGGGGAAGTCCGGCAGGAGTTTCGTGATTTTCTCCAGACGGGCGAAATCCAGTTCCGGTTTGCCTTTGAACTTGTAGGCGCCGTGGCTGGTGCCGATGGCGATTGCCAGGCTGTCCACGCCGGTACGCTCGACAAACTCCACTGCCTGGTCCGGATCGGTGTAGGTAGCGTCTTTTGTGTTGACCTTCACAGCGTCTTCCACGCCGGCCAGCTTGCCCAGCTCGGCCTCAACCACAACGCCTTTGTTGTGGGCGTATTCGACAACGCGTCTGGTCAGTTCTATATTCTCTTCGAAAGGATATTTGGAGCCGTCGATCATGACGGAGGTGAACCCGCCGTCCACACATTCCTTGCAGATTTCGAAGTCGGCGCCGTGGTCCAGATGGAGGGCGATGGGCAGGCCGGTGTCTTCGATAGCGGCCTCCACCAGCTTGCGCAGGTAGATGTGTTTGGCGTATTTACGCGCGCCTGCGGAAACCTGCAGGATCAGGGGGGCTTTCTCCTCCTGAGCGGCTTCCACAATGCCCTGGATGATCTCCATGTTGTTCACGTTGAAAGCGCCTACCGCATAGCCGCCTTCATAAGCTTTTCTGAACATTTCTTTCGTTGTTACCAATGGCATGAATAATGACCTCCTTGAATTCGCATTTGTATGAATTCGCACTTGTATAATTATTATAGCAGGTTTTTGATATAGTGTATACTACTTTACAAATTATTTTCGTCCTAGAGCCTGCCGCAGATCAGGCGGCAGGGCGGAGGTGATCACCAGCTCTTTGCCCGTGACGGGATGGCGGAAAGCCAGCTTCCAGGCATGGAGTCCGTGCCGCAGCTGGGGACCGGGGTTCCCGTAGAGGTTGTCGTGCCACAGGGGGCAGCCGAGATGGGCGAAATGGACACGGATCTGGTGGGTCCGGCCGGTGTGGAGGACAGCCCGCACCAATGTGATGTCATCGTGATGCGAAAGGACGGTATAGCCGGTCCGGGCCTCCTTCCCCTCCGGGGAGACGCAGCGCTCGATGATGCTGCCCGGCTTCCTGGCGATGGGGGCGTCGATGATACCCTGTCTTTCCGGTAGCGTGCCGGTGACCAGGGCCAGATACTCCTTGCCGATCTCCTGCCTGGCGAAGCGGGCCTGCACTGCCGGATACTTGGCGAAAATCACCAGGCCGGAGGTGTTCCGGTCCAGCCGGGATACGGGGTGGAGCCCCAGGTCCAGGCCGCAGTCCTCATAATAGCGCTGCACATAGTTGTAGAGGGTGTAGCCGTCCTCCCGCACGGTGGGGTGGACCAGCATGCCCGCCGGTTTCACCAGCACCAGCAGGTGGGGGTCCTCATAGGCGATGGCTCCCGGGTTGTCCTTCAGCTCGGCGAAAGGGCCGGAAGTGGCCCAGAGCAGCTTCCGATTCCGCTCCCGCTGCTCCTCCCGGTAGTCCGTTCCGGTATGTTCACCGGGGGTGATATTTCGTGATTCCATCTGCTGTCCTCCAAATTGACGATATAAAGTGAAGAGTGATAAAATAGAAAAGTGAAAATAAGTATCAAATAATAAGTAGGAAAATGTACCCGGAATCCGTTCCGGGCACAGCCCTTCTCTTCCAGTATAGCGGCAGAGGAAAGACTGCGCAAGGAGTGACTGGTTCAGGAACCGATATGGAGTAGCTGAAGGCATGTCTTTTAGTGGAAGAGCCGGTATTTGCGAAAACGCAGCAGTAAGCGGAAAATCAAGTTTTCAAGGGCTTTTCATTATGGTATAATACTAAGATATACTGGGCTTATTGTGTAATCTATTCTAAGGACAGGATGGAGAGGTTGATACTATGAAAATCTTGATGGCGAATTTCACAAAAATGGTGGGGGATACAGGCGGACTGGCAAAAGTCACCTGTGCTTTCTCCAATGCGCTGATCCGCAGAGGACATGAAGTATCTCTGATTTACAGCGACGAGAGAGAGGGAGCATTCTTTTTCCCGGTGGACGAGAAACTGAAATGCTATAATCTGAAGCGGAATGCAGACGGATCTGTAATCCGGTTTCCGCTTCATCTGAAGGCATACCGGGAGATTCTCCGCGCATTTGACAAACGAAGCGCCCGGACGGTGAATGACGATTTTGAGGAGAAAAAACTGCTCCCGAATCTGAAACGGTATCTTGAGGAAATCAGACCGGATATCATCATCTCCTATCAACTGGCGGCAAGCAAGTTGCTGCTGTGCGACCTGAAGACGGATATTCCTGTCATCACCATGTCTCACGGCGATCCGTCCGATTATTTTGAAACCTATCCCTTCAAAGAGATTCCCTCTTTGGCAAAAAGTGCTATGTGTCAGGTTCTGATGCCATCCTTTGAGAAATGTATAACGGACAAGGTGCCGGAAGCGAAGACGGTGACGATTGGCAACGCTATTCCCCAGTTCGATTTCTCGGCTGACCTGGCGTCTGAAAAGAAACAGTATAAGATTATTTTTGTCGGACGACTGACAAAGAACCATAAGCGGCCCCATCTGCTTCTGCAGGCCTTTGTGAAATTGACGGAGAAGCATCCGGACTGGATTCTGGAACTGTGGGGGGCCCGGGACCGGAAAGCCTATTATAAGGAACTGGAAATGCTGGCTTCCTCCAAAGCCCTGGAAGGCCGGGTTTTCCTCAAAGGGTCGACCAATGATGTGGGCAGTGTTCTCCGCGAAGCGGATATCTTCGCCTTCCCCAGTGCCTATGAAGGTTTTGGCATGGCAATGGCGGAAGGAATGAGCGTCGGGCTTCCCGCAGTGGGGTACAGGAACTGTCCTGCTGTCAATGAGCTGGTTGAGGATGGGAAAACCGGCTTCCTGTGTGAAGATGGTGTTGATCCGCTGGCCGAAGCTCTTGACAAGCTGATGAGCGACCGGGATTTGCGTATCCGCATGGGGACCGCAGCGAAAATCGCTATGGAACAATATGCGCCGGAGAAGATCTGGGACAAATGGGAAGAACTCATTAATGAAGTTGTGCGGGGAGAATAATGAATGGAAAAGGTGCTGGTCATTTCCGAAGCGATATTTCTGAATCTTTGCCAATTGGGAATAACAGATTATGCGAAAGAGCATGATGACATCTCCGTTTATTAAAGAAACGTATCATTATAACCTTAATCAGCGTACATTTAGCGTACATTTGATGTTATGTATGCAAACAGTCTGCTTCTTTGCAATAAACAGGATGTAGGTATTGTGGAAGTAGTTCCGGGAAGAGATTTTTTCATGTGTGAGAATGTTAATGATATGATTGAGAAAAGCAGCTATTATCTGGAGCACGATGAAGAGCGGATTTGGATTGCACAAAATGGTAATGAAATAGTTTCAAGTAAATATTTACACAAACAAACATTGGGGAGACTATTCGAGAAAGAATAAATTGGCAGGGGGGGATTACGTGAAGAAGCTATATAAGACTACTCCTTTGGAAGAATTGTTGTGCCGAATTGTTCATAAAATCAAAAAAAACAATAGATGTCCTGGAATTTTAAGGAAGCTATCCCGAAAAAGGTATGGTAGGGAAGATAGCCTAGCTAGATATTATATTGAAAAATATACAGGGGTGCCTATCGGGAAATATTCTTATGGATATGATTTTTTTGGAATTTGTTTTCTGAAATCAGTAGGTGCCTATTGTTCAATTGCCGAAGGAGCCACTGGAGTGCATGGAAATCACCATATGGAGCTTGTATCTACTAGTCCGATCTTGACTGATTCTGAATTTGGGTTTACTGAAAAAAATTATTCGGAAGAAAGTTATTTTCATTCTATCGAAATAGGCAATGACGTCTGGATTGGTGCAGGAGCACTTATTTTCCCCTTTGTTAAAATAGGGGACGGCGCAGTGATTGGTGCTGGCAGCATCATCAGGAAAGATGTTCCTCCGTATGCAGTCGTAGTTGGTGTGGATCGGATTGTGAAATATAGATTTTCACCTGATGTGATTGCAAAACTATTGGAAATAAAGTGGTGGAACTGGGATGAGGAAAAAATAAGAGAGAATTACGGATTGATGTACGATATAGATAAATTTGTGAATACATTCTACAAGGAGACGAAGCCATGAAGGGGAATGTTTTTATCAGGAGGGGGAAAGCAGATTGTATCCGCTCATACAAGTTACGAGTAACCCACTGCTACCGGCATATGCCAAGCTGACAATCTCCTATCCGATGCAACGCAGATGCTTTCCGGAATTTGAGAGATTCTCATTACGATTACGAAAAAAGGAGAATAGCAAATGAAAAAGGTGCTGGTCATTTCCGAAGCGATATTTCTGAATCTTTATCGCCCAGGTCTGGAAGATTACTCTGATAGCCATGATGATATGGAGATTGATTTTTATTGTTTGGATGTGCCTAAAAAGGAACTTAATCCGCTTGAGAGAGTTGCGTATAAGCGTGATATAGGAAATTTCCGAAAAAAATATTATGAAAGACAAAGAGAAGAAGTGGTTAAACTTGTGGAACAGTATGACACAATTCTTTTTTTAAGTCTTTTCTATGATCAGGAATACTTTGTTCAAGGGAAGCTAGCTGAACTTGTAAAACAAAAAAATAGCATTGTGTATTTTATGGACAGTATCAAAACAGTTCCTTGTAAGATACCTTTTTTAAACATTTTCAAGAAGGTGTATGTTTTCGAAGAACAGGATGTGGATTTTGTCCAAAAAGAATATGGCATAACGGCTGAGCTGGTTCCTATTGGCACAAGCTATTATCTTTTTGAAGATAACATAAAAGGGCAATCTGAAAAAAAGTATGACCTTTGCTTTGTTGGATTGGCAACGCCAAAGCGAATAGAGTATTTGGATGAGATTGCTCGTTGGTGTTTTGAGAATAATAAAACATTCTTTGTCGCAGGGCATTTTTGGCATACTAATAATAAAATCAACTATTGGATTGGGAAAATGAAATTCAAGATAAAGCATCCTATATTAGCCAAGTATGTTCAAAATAAATTTATTCAACCGTATGATTTAGCGGCTGTTTATACAAAAAGCCGTATTGTATTGAACATCAATGTCGCATATCATAAAAGTTTGAACCAGAGAACTTTTGATATTCTGTTTTGCAATAGTTTGTTGATTTGCGACAAACAGAATGTAGGATCGATTGAAATTACACCTGGGCAAGACTTCATCATGTGCGATGGAATAGAAGAGATGGTTGACAAAATATCGTATTATTTAGAACATGATGAGGAGCGGGAACGGATTTCTGCCAGGGGAAGAGCCCTTGTTGCAGGAAAATATCTTTATGCACAGACCTTGAAAAAAATTTTCTCGTAAGAAGGCATATAGATATGCACATGAAATAAGTTGAAATACATTTGATAAGGAGCAAAGGGATGAAGGGTATTATTCTTGCGGGAGGAGCGGGGACCAGACTGTATCCTCTCACTCTAGTTACGAGTAAACAGCTGTTGCCGGTATATGACAAGCCGATGATCTATTACCCGCTGTCAACGTTGATGCTCGCCGGAATCCGGGAGATTCTCATTATCTCTACGAAAGAGGATTTGCCGAATTTCCAGCGGTTGCTAGGAGATGGAAGCCAATTTGGTTTGAAATTACAATATAAGGTGCAGCCGTCACCGGACGGCTTGGCTCAAGCATTCCTTCTGGGAGAAGAGTTTATTGGGGATGATTTGTGCGCCATGGTCCTAGGGGATAACATTTTCTATGGCGGCGGCTTCAAGGATAAATTGAGGCAGGCGGTGGAAAATGCGGAGAACGGGTACGCTACTGTGTTCGGGTATTATGTCCATGATCCGGAAAGGTTCGGTATCATGGAGTTTGACCAAGAGGGGAATATCCTCTCGGTGGAGGAGAAGCCGGAACATCCGAAAAGCAACTACTGTATCACCGGCTTGTATTTCTATGATAACCGAGTGGTAAAGTATGCGAAACAGGTGAAGCCGTCTGCGAGAGGGGAGCTGGAGATCACATCTCTGAACGATATCTATCTGCGGGACAGAAGTCTGAAAGGCATTGTTCTGGGCAGAGGATTTGCCTGGTTGGACACCGGTACGATGGACAGCCTGGTGGATGCCACTTCTTTCGTGCAGATGGTGGAGAAACGGCAAGGCGTCAAAATTTCCGCGCCGGAGGAGATTGCGTTCAAAAACGGCTGGATCAGCAAGGATGAGCTGTTGATGTCAGCTGAGCGGTACGGCAAATCTCCTTATGGTACGCATCTGAGAAACGTGGCGGACGGAAAACTGGTATATTAGGATTGATTCAGGTAAGGGTGTCGGAAGATAATGGGAAAATTTATTTTTACTGAGACTAAGATAAAAGATGTTTTTGTGATTGAGTCGGCTGTTTTTGGCGACCATCGGGGCTATTTCATGGAAACCTACAACGAGCAGGACTTTTTCCGGGCCGGGTTGAGATACCGTTTCGTGCAGGACAACCAATCCAGCTCTGTGAAGGGGGTTCTCCGGGGACTTCATTTCCAGAAAAAACACCCCCAGGCAAAACTGGTTCGGGTGCTCCGGGGGGAAGTGTTCGATGTGGCGGTGGATCTGAGAAAAGGCAGTCCCACCTATGGAGAGTGGGTAGGGGAGATCCTCACTGCCGAGAACAAGAAGCAGCTGATGATTCCGCGAGGATTCGCTCACGGCTTCCTGGTTTTGAGCGACTATGCGGAATTCGCCTATAAATGTGATGAGTTCTACCATCCGGAGGATGAGGGCGGCATCATGTATGACGACCCGGATATCGGGATTGTCTGGCCGATGGAAGGGGATTATATTCTCAGCGACAAAGACAGGAAACATCCGGCTTTAAGCCAGATTGAAGTTGCTTTCTAACTTATACTTTACATACGCAATTCAATAACAAGGAGACGATGAAAAATGACTATTCAAGTATTAAAACCGAAATTCAATATTGAGGAATGTCTGGCCGGCGTGAGAGAATGCCTGGAAAAAGGCTGGACCGGCATGGGTTTCAAGACTGTGGAGTTTGAGGATGCCTGGAAAGAGTATACCGGACATAAGCACGCCTATTATCTGAACTCCAATACCGTAGGTCTGCATCTGGCTGTGAAGATTCTCAAAATGCAGAATAAATGGGAGGATGGCGATGAGATCATCACCACTCCTATCACTTTCGTCTCTACAAACCATGCGATCCTGTATGAGAATATGCATCCGGTGTTCGCCGATGTGGATGAGTATCTGTGCCTGGACCCGGCGGATGTGGAGAAGAAGATCACAGACAAGACCAAAGCCGTAATCTTTGTAGGGTATGGCGGACGTGTAGGTCAGCTGGACAAGATTCTTGAAATCTGCAAGAAGCACAATCTGAAACTGATTCTGGATGCGGCTCACATGTCCGGTACCAGAGTGGATGGTATCTGCCCCGGCACCTGGGACGGTGTGGATGTCACCGTGTATTCTTACCAGGCGGTGAAAAACTTGCCTACCGGTGACAGCGGTATGATCTGTTTCGCAGATGAGGCCAATGATAAACTGGCCCGCCAGATGGCATGGCTGGGCATCAATAAAGACACTTATGCCCGTTCCAACAAAGGCACTTATGCCTGGAAATACGATGTGGACTATCTGGGCTACAAATACAATGGCAACGCCATTATGGCCGCTATCGCACTGGTGCAGCTGAAATATCTTGATTCCGACAATGTGCGCCGTCGCGAGATTGTGGAAATGTACAATAAGGCTTTCCAGGACAACAAGGCCATCAAAATTGTCGGCGCACCGCATCATGACGAATGCTCCTATCATATCTACGAGCTGATTGTGCCTGACCGTGAAGGCCTGCTGGCCGAACTGGCTAAAAATGATATCTATGGTGGCGTGCACTATCGTGACAACACGGAATACAGCATGTACCGCTATGCCAATGGCACCTGCCCCCATGCGCACGAAGTAAGCCAGCATCTGATTTCGCTGCCTCTGCATATGTGGCTGACCGATGAGGATGTGCAGAAAGTTATTGATGTTGTGAACGGATTTGTAAAATAAGGAATGCCTGAATAATTGCGGTGAAACAAAAATGGAAAAGTGGCAGAGTTTTGGATTGATTAGTGCAATCAGAAAATCGTTCGAAACAATAATATAGACAACTTAAAAATGACATGATTTGTTTCACCGCCGTATAGGACTAAAAGATTTTAGAAATAAAATAGAGGTCTATATGGAAGGTTGAAAATTTTGATGTAGATTAATATGGGATTAAGAGATAAATTAGGGTGCGGTAGTCAGTATAGATTCTACATCAGATAAAGAGGAACTATAAAATGAGAATAATCAATTTGATCTTAGGAGAGGGCGAGCCGGCATTTGTTTATAAAGATCCGGGTATGATAGTCTATTCATTAAGCCGCTACTGCAATTATGAAGGGACACATGCCTTTATCAATAAAACCTATTGTAATAAGGATTTTGAAGAATGGGTTAAAATTCAATCAATAGGCAGTGCAGATGTGCTGGATAAGAAAAGCAGCATCGAAATTGCCAAAGAGTTTTTAAAAAAAGAGATAAAAAACTACGATATTGTTTTTCTTTTTAATTATGGCAGCACTACATATAAAATAGCCTACTATTGCAAAAAATATAACCCTGACATAAAAGTCTGGTGCAAATTGGATATGGGGCGAGGAGGATTTTCCCATTTTTATGAAGATTCGGTTGTAAGGAAAACAAAAAATTTATTTGAGCGGTTGAAATCAAAATATGTGGATTTATTTACGGTGGAGACTCCTTATTATTATGATAAGTTAAAAGATAATGCCATGTTTTCTGGTGGTCGGTTGCGTTATCTGCCGAATGGAGTTTCTCGACTGGGCATCAATCAGACGGCATTAGACAGTATAAAAAAGGAAAATATTGTTCTGACTGTAGGACGGCTTGGAATTTATGAGAAGAATAATGAGCTTCTTTTAGAGTCTATCGCCAGGATGAGTCCTCATACTCTAGCAGATTGGAAAGTATATTTTGTGGGGCCATTAGAACCTGAATTCGAGAAATGGGTAGAACAGTATTTTGAAAAATATCCGGAGCTTAAAGAAAAAGTGATTTTTACGGGGAATATAGCGGATCGTCAAGAGCTTTATTCTTTATATGCGAGAAGTAAGATTATCTGCATGACCAGCCGTACGGAAAGTTTCTGTATCGCTACGATTGAAGGCATGTATAATGGGTGCGTACCGGTTCTTACTAATTACGGGTCTATTGTGGCAGATCAGACTGACAATGGGCGGTTGGGAGCCGTTGTTCCTGTAGAGGATGTCGACAAGTTGACGGAAACATTGGAATGCTATATGCATGATGAAAATCGTCTTGCTGAATTGGGAGAACAGTGTAAGGTATATGCTCGAAATAAATATAGCTACGAGAAAATTGCCACTACGCTGGATGGATATTTTAAAGAATTAAGGTAAGATATTGGAGTTTTTCAGGAGTTTTAAGATATGAGAATCGGTATTATAACACTAAATGGGTACTTTAATTATGGAAATAGGCTTCAGAACTATGCTTTACATTATGCATTGAAAAAGTTGAATGACCGAATTAAAGTTGATACAATCTGGTATGGTCAAAACAACTCGTTGTTGGATAATGATTTTAATACCGCTAAATTTGTTCGACGCTATTTATTTAATCGACACGGTTTTCGCAACTACATCAATAAAAGAAAATATCTCCAAGAGGGAATTCGCGAATACAATATAAAGAAATTCAGTGAAAAATTCATTGATACAGTTTTTGTGGATTCAGTAGATTCAGTTAAAAATGACTATGATTTTTTTATTTCAGGAAGTGATCAGATTTGGAATCCGCATTGGGTAGAGGGGTATGCAGAATTCCTAGCATTCGCTGATCCGGGAAAGAGAATTTCTTATGCGGCCAGTTTTGGTGTTAATGAAGTTATGCCGGAAAAAGAAAGCCTTTTCAAAAGCTACCTGGAAGGAATGGACTATATTTCTGTAAGGGAATCTGCTGGCGCTGATATAGTAAAAAAGCTTACCGGAAGAGAGGCTCAAGTGCTGATTGACCCGACATTATTGTTAAGCCGTGACGAATGGAGGGCTATCTCATCACGTCCAAACTGGTATAAAGGAGAAAAGTATCTTCTTGTGTTCTTCCTGAATGGGCTATCGGAAGCTACTCGCCATAAAATAGAATCTATTGCAGCAGCTGAAAACATGAAAATCATTGATTTGCTGGACGAGAATCAGTTTGAACTTTATACAACGAGTCCGGAAGAGTTTTTATTTACTGTAGAGCATGCTTCTCTTATCTTTACAGATTCATTCCACGGAACCGTATTCTCAATTATCATGGGAGTCCCTTTTGTGAATTTTGGTCGTAAAGATATGGATATGAATTCCCGTATTGATACCCTCCTTTCTTTAGTGGGATTGGAGTGCCGTAGAGCTGTTGAAGATGGCGATATGCCGAAGAATCTTTTTGCGACGGATTATAGTGAAGCCTGGAAAAGAATTGAAAAAGAGAGAGAGAAATCCTTGAAATTTCTATGTCAAGCATTGAATCTGGCTGGTGATGGGAATGATTGATAAAATCATTAATGCGGAAAAGTTCCGTTGTACAGGTTGTACGGCATGTTATAGTGGTTGTCCGACATCGGCTATAACGATGCGGTCAGATCAAGAAGGTTTTTTATACCCTGCTGTTGATTATAATAAATGTGTGGAGTGTGGCCTTTGTAAGAAAATCTGCCCTACTATTGGAGAATCCTCAGTTTTTTTTGATGAGGATTCTAAAGTTGAAGCATATGCGGCATATAACAAAGATTCTGATGTAAGATTCAAAAGTTCTTCCGGCGGTATATTTTCGTTAATGGCAGAAGAGGTTCTGGCTCAACATGGTGTAGTTTATGGTGCAGCTATGGAAGAAGATTTAGTTGTGCGTCATATCAAGGTAGAGAGTCTGGTTGAACTGGAAAAATTGCGGGGTTCTAAATATGTTCAAAGCATAGTGGGGGACTCCTTCCGCTCTTGTAAAGAGATGCTTGAAAAGGGGCGAGTTGTATTATTTTCAGGAACTCCTTGCCAAATTGGCGGACTGAAAGCCTATCTTCGCAAAGACTATGAAAATTTATATACAGTAGACATAATCTGCCATGGTGTTCCTTCGCCTTTGGTTTGGGCAAAATATATTGAGGAAGAAAATGCTGCCCAACCGATTGGAGAAATTCAGTTTAGAAGTAAAACAACTGGATGGAAAGACTACTGCTTTAGAATTAACTATAAAAATGGTGAATTTCTAGAGATGCCTACTATGACGAACGTTTACATGGCAGGATTTTTGCATAATCTTTATCTGAGAGCTTCGTGCTATAAATGCCATTATAAGTCTATAAAACGTTGTAGTGATATAACTATTGCAGATTTTTGGGGAATCGAAAACATTATGCCTGAAATGGACGATGATTTAGGAACTTCTCTTGTATTCCCACAGAATCAAAAAGGGATGAGGCTATTAGACGGCATCAGGGAGAAGATAATTATTAAACAAGCCGACGCCCGGAAGGCTGTAAATTACAATATTTCTATGATTGAGTCAGCAACGAAAAATAGGAAAAGAAAAATATTTTTCGAGAAATTAAGTGGTGATGGATCGGCAAGTCTGTCTGATTTAATAAAAAAATATGCTGTTTATCATAGCTTGAGAAAAAAACTATCTATCGCTCTCAGATCTAAACTGAAAAGCATCTTCGGATCAAAAAAGAAATCTTCACCCAAGAACTGATGAAACGAGGCAAAACAATGACGACAATGATTGTTACCGGTGGCGCCGGGTTTATCGGCTCCAACTTTATTTTCCATATGCTGGCGGAACATCCGGATTACCGGATTATCTGCCTGGACAGCTTGACGTATGCGGGAAATCTTTCCACCTTGGCCAGTGTGATGGACAAGCCGGAATTCCGTTTTGTAAAGGGGGATATCCGGGACCGGAAGCTGGTTGACAGGCTGTTTTCCGAGGAACATCCGGACATCGTGGTGAATTTCGCCGCGGAGTCCCATGTGGACCGCTCCATTGAGGATCCGGGAATCTTCCTGGAGACGAATATTATGGGCACTGCGGTTCTGATGGACGCCTGCCGCAAACATGGTATCAGCCGTTTTCACCAGGTTTCCACCGATGAGGTCTATGGGGATCTGCCTCTGGACAGACCGGACCTGTTTTTCACGGAGGATACTCCGTTGCATACCAGCTCCCCTTACAGCAGCTCCAAGGCAAGCGCGGATCTGCTGGTGATGGCGTATCACCGCACCTACGGGCTCCCGGTGACCATTTCCCGCTGCAGCAACAACTACGGGCCCTACCAGTTCCCGGAAAAACTGATTCCACTGATGATCGCAAATGCGGTGGCGGATAAGCCGCTGCCGGTATATGGTGAAGGCATCAATGTCCGTGACTGGCTGTATGTGGAGGACCACTGCAAGGCTATCGATTTGATCCTGCAGAATGGCAAAGTGGGGGAAGTCTACAATGTGGGCGGTCACAATGAGATGCGCAACATTGATATCGTACGTCTGATCTGCCGTGAGCTGGGCAAGTCCGAGGACCTGATTGTCCATGTGGCTGACCGTAAAGGCCATGATATGCGTTATGCCATCGATCCCTCCAAGATTCATGGGGAGCTGGGCTGGCTGCCGGAGACGAAGTTTGCCGACGGTATCAGAAAGACGATACACTGGTATCTCTCCAACCGGAAATGGCTGGATGATATAATCAATGGGGAATATCAGAATTACTATGCCAAAATGTATGGCAACCGTTAAATCCTGTTTTACCCGGATGGGATTCTGACTGCGACTGTGAACCGGGTGTATCAAAGGGTGGTGCTGTTGATGAGAAAACTGACACTGATACTTGCTTCCATATGTCTGATTGTTTTCGCGCTGGCCGGCTGTACGCCGCAGAATGCCGCCACGACCGGAGGGAAATCCGCCGGCACCGGCAAGGTGTTCTGTGAGGTGACGGACGAGCTGGGACGGAAGGTTGTCCTGGAGAAGAAGCCGGAGCGCGTGGTTGTGCTGTCCCCGTCGCTGCTGACATTTGTTGACGCGGTGGGCGGCAAAGTGGTGGGGCGCCCCTCCGCACGGGTGGGGGAGATCCCTCCCAGCATGGAGAGCGCGCCTGAAGTGGGGCATGTGTTCAATGTGAACATCGAGAAAGTGGTCAGCCTGAAGCCTGACCTGGTGATCATGAACGCCAACCAGCACGAGAAATTCCTGAAAATCCTGGAATCCAACCATATCCAGGCCATCGCTCTGCAGCCCAAGACCTACGAACAGGTTAAGAAAGACCTGAAAATTCTCGGCAGCGTCTACGGCAATGAGGCCGGCGCCGAGAAGAAAGTGAAGGCCATGGATGACCAGATCGCCCAGATCAAGGCGAAGATGCCGGAAGGCAGGAAACGGATCGCCATCATCCACGCCACGCCGTCCAACGTGACGGTTGAGCTGGGCAGCAGCATCGCGGGAAGCTGCGCCGACATGCTGGGCTTCACCAATGTGGCGGAGGGATCCGCCGCCATCGAGGGCAAACCCGACAAGACTCCGTACAGCATGGAGGCCCTGGTGGAGAAAAACCCCGAGATCATCTTCATCACGTCCATGGGGGAGGCCGACCGTATCGAGAAGCGGCTGAAGGCCGACGTGAAAAGCAATCCCGCCTGGAATTCCCTGGAAGCGGTGCGCAAGGGCAAGGTATTCGTCCTGCCTGAGAAGCTCTTCCTGCTGAATCCCGGCCTGGACTTCCCCGAAGCAGTAAAATTCATGGCGAAAGCCGTATATCCGGAGGCGTTTTAATTGGCTAGACTGCCCGATGCAACTGAGCAGGCAAGTAAATATGGTATCAACCGCAACGTATGGCGGTTTTCCGCATTAGCGGTATTTCTTCTTCTGGCACTGGTGGGGATATTCCTCTCCATCGCCAAGGGTGCTGCGGACATCTCCCTGTCCCAGGTGGTGGAGATCCTGCTCCATCCCCAGGCGGCGCCCCAGGACCAGATCATCTGGAACATCCGGCTGCCCCGTACCATTGTCGGGGTGCTGGTAGGCATCAACCTGGCACTGTCCGGCGCCATTCTCCAGTCCATCATGCGGAACCCCCTGGCGGACCCCCATATCATCGGTATCTCTTCCGGTGCGGGTCTGGCGGGCATCGCCGTGATGATCCTGTTCCCGGCGCTGGAGTATCTGATCACGCCGGTGGCCTTCGTAGGCGCTATGCTGGCGGCGGTGGCCATCTATATCCTGGCCTGGAAGAACGGCATCAAACCGGTGCGCATCATCCTGGCCGGTGTGGCTGTGTCCGCGTTCCTCAGCGCCGGCATCTCCGGTCTGCTGATTTTCTACAGCGACCGCGTGCACGGGGCGCTGATGTGGATGGTGGGCGGCCTGGCTGCGAGAAGCTGGCCCCATGTGTCCATCATCCTGCCTTACGCCGTGGTGGGCCTGATCCTGGCTCTCATCAGCGCGCACTATCTCAATGTGCTGCAGCTGGGTGACGACATGGCGAAAGGGCTGGGCGTCAACGTGGAAGTGACCCGTATCGTCCTGACCGCCATCGCGGCCCTGCTGGCCGCCAGCGCTGTCAGCGTGGTGGGGCTGCTGGGCTTCGTGGGACTGATCATCCCCCATATCACAAGACTGATCATCGGATCCGACTACCGGTTCCTGATCCCGGGTGCGGCGCTGCTGGGCGCGGCGGTTGTCACCCTGAGCGACACCTTCGCCCGTGTTGTTTTCGCGCCCATCGAGCTGCCGGTAGGCATCATCATGGCCTTCATCGGTGCGCCTTTCTTCTTATTCCTGCTGAGAAAGGAGATCTGATGATGGAGGACACGACAATGCAGAAAAACAATCACAACAATGCCGCGGCTTCCGGAAGGGAAGAGGCCATGATCAAGGTGGACAACCTGGATGTGACCATCAACGGCAAGAATATCGTACATGACATGAGTCTCACCGTGCCCAAGGGCAAGATCACCACGATCATCGGCCCTAACGGCTGTGGCAAGAGCACTACGCTGAAGGCCATCTGCCGCATCCTGCCGGTGACCGGAGGCAAGATCGAGCTCATGGACAAGAATATCAAGGATTACAGCTACCGGGAGTTCGCCCGGAAGCTGGCCATCCTCACCCAGTCCCCCCAGTCCCCGCCGGACCTGACCGTCCGTGACCTGGTGGCCATGGGGCGGTTCCCGTACCGGAGTTTCTTCGGACGGGCCACCAGCGAGGACCAGGAGTGCATCGACTGGGCGCTGAAGGAGACCAACCTGGTGCCTTTCCAGCACCGGATTCTCCAGACTCTGTCCGGCGGTGAGCGGCAGCGTGCCTGGATCGCCATGGCGCTGGCACAGAAGCCCTCTGTGCTGCTGCTGGACGAGCCCACCACCTATCTGGACATCTGCCACCAGCTGGAAGTGCTCCAGCTGCTGGTGCGCCTGAACAAGGAGCTGGGGCTTACCGTGGCCCTGGTGCTCCACGACCTGAACCAGGCGGTGCAGTTCGCGGACCACGTGGTGGTCATGAAGAAAGGCACCCTGGTCACCGCAGGCAATCCGGAGGAGGTCATCGACGTACCCCTGCTGAAGGACGTGTTCCGCGTGAAGGCGGAGAGCGTCTTCACCAAAGACGGCACCCGGTCACTGATTCCCCTGGACCTGTATGCCCAGGAGGACTGAGAACGGAATAACCACAGGACGGCACCGGTTCTCCGGTGCCGTTTTTTATAGCTGTGGATGCAGTAATCAATCCCAACAGAGAAGGGAGTGCTATATAATGAAGAAAGTTGAGAAAGCGGGGATTGGAGCTGTGGGCTCCGGGGCGGCACGGCGGGAGGAGAAGCCTATCCGCAATCTGGTGCTGAGCCTCACCGGGGACTGCAACTACGCCTGCCGCTACTGCTACGCCTCGGAGCACCCCCGGGAGATGATGAGCCGGGAGACGGCGCTCAGGGCGGTGGAGCTGGCGGCCCGCAGCGGGGAGCGGTTCATCATCCAGTTCACCGGGGGCGAGCCGCTGCTGGCATTCCCGCTGATACAGGCTGTGACGGAGCTGGTGGGGGAGCGGGGCTTGCCCGCCATCATGCAGATCCAGACCAACGGCTCCCTTCTCACCCGGGAGAC
The DNA here is from genome assembly GCA_937926555.1 of uncultured Negativicutes bacterium. Lineage (GTDB taxonomy): Bacteria > Bacillota > Negativicutes > Acidaminococcales > Acidaminococcaceae > Succiniclasticum. The sequence continues at coordinate 30,330 of CALAZX010000218.1, forward strand.
CGCGGCCTATCTCTTCAAGCACAAGATCGGCATCGGGGTCAGCCTGGACGGGCGGCCGCCGGTGAACGACCGGCTGCGGTTGCGGAAGGACGGCGGCAGCGCCTCGGAGGCCACTATCGCCGGACTGCGCCTCTTGGCCTCCATGGGTATCGGCACCGGCATCACCTGCGTGGTGACGGAGGAGAACGTGGAGGAGCTGCCCGGCATCATCGAGATGGCCTTCTATCTGGGCAATGTCCGTCAGCTGGGCTTCGACCTGCTCCGGGGGCAGGGACGGGGCAGCGGTCTCCATCCCGCGGGTCCGGAGAAGACGGAGCGGGCTTTCACCAAGGTCTATGACCTGGCGGAGAAGTTCCGGAAGATCACAGGCATCCCCATCCGTTTCACCCAGCAGCAGCGTGTCTGCAACCTGGCGGCGGGCAGCGGCCATGTGTTCGGCCACTGTTACGCCATGAACGGGGAGGCGGCCTTCGTGGCGGCGGACGGGAAAATCTACGCCTGCTCCTCCCTCATGGGGATGCCGGAATTCCTCGTGGGCGATGTGGCGACCGGTATCGACCCGGAACGCAGCCGGCTGGTGGGGGAACGGATCGCCGGGGCTATGAAGGCCTGCCGTTCCTGTGAGGATTTCAGCCTCTGCGGCGGCGGCTGTTTCGCCCGTTTCTGGGGCAGGCGGCAGGACGGGTAGGACGGCCCCGCTGCACCGGAGGAATGTGCCATGCAGCGGGTGTCCATTCGTTATGCCCTGAAAGGCGGGAATCCCGCTGTGAGGACCTGCCGGAAATAGGCTGCCGGGCCTTTGCCGGCAGTAACAAAAAGAGTTTTGGACAAGGATAAAACGGTTGACAGAAAAGGCCTCCCGTGTTAGCATAAATGTAACAATATTAGTAACACTTACTAATAAAGTTAGAGGGTAATCAAAGTCGTGTTTTTGCAAAAGCATTAAGGAGGCTGCAAGATGAGTGGATTAAGACCTATCAGTATGGGCGCTGTGAGCCAGCAGGTTCGCCAGCGCAGATCTGGAATGCTGGAAGAAAGCATTGTGATCCCCGAGAACAAACGGGTGGAGACAACCGAGTTCGTCCCCCTGGCAGAGCGGATGAAAGCTGAGAAGCCGGAAATCGCGGAATGCCTGCGGGTTCTCAAAGACATGGTCGGCGAGGACATGTTCGCCAGACGGTTCGATGTCCTGCAGAACATCAACCGCTCCGGTAAGGACCTGCTGATTGTGGCGGGAAACGAACGGTTACGTACACTGCTCCTGAAAGACAATCTGAAAGACATCATGACGGCTTTCAAAGTCGAGAATGTGCGGATTGTAGGCGGTGCAGGTATCGGCGGCTTTGACGCATTCTAAAAAATCTGGTCCGGGATGGACGGTTCTGTCCCGGACTTTTATTTTGGAGATGATACTGTGAAACAACTTTTCAACTACTGCAGCGTTCCCGGCTGCGAGGCCGAGCTGCGGTTTGACGGCATGACACTGGGTCAGTACATCAGCTCCCTGGGGCTGGATGGCGTGGAGCTGCTGGTATACCGCAGTGAGCCGTACATGCGCTCCTACGAGAAGGAGACGCTGGGGGTCCATCTGCGTACCTGGAACACCTGGTACGATTTCTGGACCGGGAACAAGAAACGGCTGGCGGAGATTTTCTCCACCGAAGAGGAGATGGCCGCATATTATGGCGGTCTGAAGAAACGGAACTGGCTTCTGGAGATCAAGCACAATATCCAGGCGGCGCTGATGGAGAATCCGGAATACCTGGTCTTCCATGTGGGCGAGGCCACACCGGAGGAGCAGTTCAGCTGGAAATTCGCCCATTCCGACATGCAGGTGGCGAAAATGGCGGCGCGGGTGTTCAACCGGGTTTCGAAAGAGATTCCCGACAACGTGCTGGTGCTGTTCGAGAACACCTGGTGGCCGGGACTGCGGCTGACGGATCCCGAGGTGGTGGAGACCTTCCTCTACAATGTGCACCGGGACAATATCGGCCTGACCCTGAACACGGGGCATCTGATGAACACCAACCCTTCCCTCCGCACGGAGAAAGAGGCCATCGAGTTCATCTGTGACACAATCAAGAACCTGGGGTCCCTGACCCGTTACATCAAGGGCATCCATCTGAGCTGC